>DOKO01000032.1:2390-2718 GCA_003510825.1 Stenotrophomonas sp. | reverse complement strand
ATTGGCCAACCGAAAGCGAGCCGATGATGCGCTCACGGGCGTCAAACGCGTAGAAGAACGTGGCATGGCCGGTGGTGATGCGGTAATCGCGCAGGCCGAAGTGCTGGTCGTAGTCGCGCTGCTGTACCCGGTTGAGGTTCGCGCCCACCGCCCAGCGTTCGCCGCTGGGGCGGTACAGCAGCTCGCCGCCGACGCCGGCATACATCCACTCGAGGTAGCCCGCATAGGCGATGCCATACAGATCCGGTGCCAGTCGCCCGGCGATGTTGACCTGCAGGTTGGGCAGCATGACGTCGGAGGTGGTCAGGTACTGACGGATGTCCGTGCG
>DOKO01000032.1:1802-2266 GCA_003510825.1 Stenotrophomonas sp. | reverse complement strand
CTGACGGATGTCCGTGCGCACGCGCGGCAGGCGGCTCGGGGCGTTGTACTTGAACTTGTGATAGTTGTTGGTGACGTCGGCACTGACCGTGCCGGTCAGCCAGACGTTGTCACGCAGGAACAGGCTGCCCGAATAGTTGGCGGCGACCTGGTACAGGATGAAACCGTCGGGGCCGCCGAGGTTCTGCCGGTAGCCGATGTTGAAGCCGCCGCCGAACGGGCTGCGCTTGGGTGTGTACAGCGTTTCGCGCGCACGCGTGTCAGGCGCCTGCAGTTCCGTGCTCCGGCGCAGGACGTCTTCGCTGACCGTGCCATCCAGGTAGCCCGCGAATGCTTCGCGGTTGATCGACAGGTCGGCGATCGGCATGCCCACGCGGGTGGTGCGCAGGGTGAACCAGTCGTAGTCATCGCCGGTCGCATTGGCAAGGATGCGCGTGGCGCGCCCCAGGCCCTTGGCGGCGTGCA
>DOKO01000032.1:0-1569 GCA_003510825.1 Stenotrophomonas sp. | reverse complement strand
CAGGCCCTTGGCGGCGTGCAGGTAGCGGTTCTGGTAGCCATCGATGTACAGCTCGTCGCCGCGGCGGGAGATGCGCTCGACACGGAAGCCGGCATTACGCTGCAGTTCGGCGGTTACCGCTGCCCAGTCGGTGCTGGTGGCGGGTGCTGCCGTGGATGCATCGCTGCTGTTGGTGGCAGCGCGCTGGTTGGCGACGGCTGCTGCGGGCAGCAGGCGCTGCGGGGGCGGGTCGAACGGCTTCGGCGCCGCAGGCGTGTTGCCCGGGTTGCCGCGCAGGGTGAGCGAGAACATCGCTGCATCACCGCGCTCCCAGGCGGCGGTCAGCTCGACATTGCGGCTCGGGACATAGACCAGGCCCACGTTGATGGGCGTGCGCTGGCGCAGGTTGTTCCCGCGCGGCTCGCGGCGGTAGTCATTGCCGTCGTACTCGACCTTGAGCAGCAGCTCGTCCATCGGCGTCTGGTAGGTGATGCCGCCGAAGATGCCGACCGGGCCCTTGAACATGTTGCTGAGGCCGAATTTGCCTGAGTTCGCGATGTCACTGTTGGCGATGGAGCGTCGATCCTTGAACCGATCATCGATGGCGCCGAGTGGGTTGGAGAAATCCCCACGATTGCCGATGTAGCCGGTCGCAAAACCGATGGATGCATCGATCGGGCCAAAATTCTTGTTGGCAACAACGTATTCGCTGGAGAAAAAGCCGGTTCCGCCGAGGTCTCGCACACCGAAGGCGACCTCCGGCAGCAGGCGGGATTCTTCCCAGAGACGCAGCTTGAAGTCGATGGACTTGTCTTTGTAGTGCTGGTCGCCGGCAACGCTGGGGCCGTAAAGGAGGTTGTTGACGTTGATGTAGCGGAACGAAGCCTCCAGCCACGGGAATGGTTGCATCGTCAGGTTGTAGCGCGCATAGGGTGCGTTGTACGACGCGGTGAAACTAAGATCGCCATCGTCCGCCATCCGTGCGCTTGGTGTCTGCAATAGACCGACGCCGCCCCATTCGTTGGCGGTGGCAGGTGGTGCCTCCTGGGCGTGCAGGGCGCAGGACAGCGACAGGGCGAGCGCGCTCAGCGCGAAACAGGCGGGACGCGCCAAGCGCGCACGCGGGTTGGGCTTGGTCATCACGGGTTGATTGGCTGGGTGGCGATGAACGCGGCGAAGTCGCTGTTGAACAGCGGATCGAGGCGCTTGAGAAGCGGGGCGCGCAGCGGGACGAACAGGGTGCCGCCAGCGGCAATGGCCTGGGGATCGGCGCGGTTCCACAGGGCGATGCCCAGTTGCTGGACCCGCCCGTCGGGCTGGATCACGAAGATGTCGCTGCGGTCGGCGAGGGTGCTGGGCCGACAGTCACGCAGGTAGTCGCGCGCATCGCGCTGCGGGACGTGGGGCAGGACGCAGGCTTGCCCGACCGCGCCCATCACCGTGATCGTGCGCGGTTGCTGCGGGAATCGCAGCGTATCGCCGTTGGCGAGCACCGGATTGTTCGCGGGTTGGACCTGGATCAGACGCGCGGAACTGGCGATGGGTATCCGCCCTGTAGCTGGATGTGCGTCCAGCCACGCCTGCAGCGTC
>DOKO01000030.1:808-3358 GCA_003510825.1 Stenotrophomonas sp. | reverse complement strand
TCGATGCGGTTGTTGTGGGTCTGCAGGCGCAGCTCGATATCCGGGTGCGCCGCTTCAAAGGCCGCCAGCCGCGGCAGCAGCCAACCGGTGGCGAAGGTGCCGACCACGCCCAGGGTCAGCACTTCGCGTGCCGGGCCGCCGGTGTAGCGGGCGATGCTGGCCGAGATGCGTTCGAAGGATTCATTGAGCACCGGGAACAGCGCCGCGCCCTCGTCGGTGAGGGCCACCCCGCGCGGCAGGCGGTGGAACAGGCGGATGCCCAGCCGGTCTTCCAGCCCACGGATCTGGTGGCTGAGCGCGGCCTGGCTGACGCACAGCTCCAGGGCCGCGCGGGTGAAGTTCTGGTGCCGGGCGGCGGCCTCGAAGGCGCGCAGGGCGTTGAGCGGCAGGGTAGGGTGCAGCATTTGCCGTGCTTCCTAGGTAAAAATTATTTGAGATGATCTAATCTAATGCCTTCTGGCACGAATAAATTGGAGTCGTGGTGAGCCGGAAAAAAAACAGATGGACCTGGTCCGTATTCAGTGGAGGGTTGGGGTCGACTGCACTGATCGCTGTAGTTCTGAGTCTGCAGGGGCTTTGCTATCGCTATTCGTATCTTTCGTCATTCGGACTCGAGTCGCGGCAGTTCCCATTGGATGCCAGTGGTTTGCAATATCTCATTCTTCACGGCTGGGCGCTTTTCGTAAGCAAAATATTCGAGGGGATGACGAATGCTTACGTCAGTATGGTGAGCAAGACCTGGTGGCTGGCAGTTGTGATGGTTGTGGTTGCCGTGTTGTTCCCGCTTCTGGTCAAGAAAAAGCCTGCGGCTTCGCAACAGTGCGCGGACGGAGTGTCGCTGAAAGAGTGGCTGCGCGCTGCATCGAGAGAAGCCCCTTGGTATGTTCGGTCTGCTTTTGCAGTGCTCTACTTTCTAATGTCCGTATCTGTTATGCCTGCGCTTTTGATCGCTCTTTCAGTGGTATTTGCCTGGGCCATATTGATCGCAATTGCCCCCTTTGAATCAATTGGAAGGGATCAGTACAGGGCGTTCTGCAACACGGCCGCGGATGCGCAGACTTGGATGACCTATCGCTTGCCCGGAGAAGATGTGGCCCGTGCCGGAGTGGTCATTGAATGCGGCAGTCAGTACTGCGCTGTGATCCGGGATAGACGGGTGGAAGTAGTTCTTTCGGAGCGGATGATTGAGATGGTTGCTGGCTTTCCCAATGGTGTTGAATTCGCAGGAGGCTCCTACTGTCCAGTCGACGGCTCTGATAGCAATTAGTTTTTCTTATGTGACATGAGACGAGATAGCGTTGGTCGAGACGATGCCGTCTTCGCACAATCGTCGCCATGTCAGCCTAGGAGCCCGCCCATGCACGCCCGCCGTCGATTCCTGCAGTTCAGTGGTGCCGCCCTCGCATCCTCCCTGCTTGCGCCTGCATTGGCGCGGGCCGCTGGCCCCGCGCCGGGTGCGCCTGCCGCGATTGCCAGCGCCGCCGATTTCGCCGCGCTGGAAAAAGCCAGCGGTGGCCGCCTGGGCGTGACCGTGCTCGACACCGGCAGCGGCCGTCGCATCGGCGGGCATCGCCAGGACGAGCGCTTCCCGATGTGCAGCACGTTCAAATCGATGCTGGTGGCCCATGTGCTGAGCCTGGCCGACGCCGGCCGCGTCTCGCTGGACACCCGCGTGGCGATCGCCGAAAAAGACCTGTTGTCCTACGCCCCGGTGGCTCGCCGCCACGTCGGCAAGGACCTGAGCGTGCGCGACCTGTGCCGCGGCACGCTGACCACCAGCGACAACACCGCTGCCAACCTGCTGCTGGGCGTGAGTGGCGGCCCGCCGGCGCTGACCGCCTTCCTGCGCGCGCAGGGCGACACGGTCACCCGCAACGACCGCTACGAGCCGGACATGAACCGGTTCGCCAAAGGCGATCCGCGCGACACCACCAGCCCCGCGGCGATGGCGGCCAGCCTGGCCCGCTTTGCAGTAGGGGATGGTCTGTCGGAAAAATCCCGGCTGCAGCTCGCCGACTGGCTGATCGACAACCAGACCGGCGATGCCTGCCTGCGCGCCGGCGTCGGCAAGCGCTGGCGGGTGGGGGACAAGACCGGCAGCAATGGCGAGGACACCCGCAACGACATCGCCGTGTTGTGGCCGCGTGCCGGCGGTACGCCGTGGGTGGTGACGGCGTACCTGCAGGGGGCATCGGTGGACGATGACCAGCGTGCGGCGGTGCTGGCGCGCGTGGGTGCGCTGGCCGATGCGATGATCGCCTGAGACGCGCACGGCAGGGCGCTGCCGTTTGCGCCTGCCGGGCATGGCCGTTAGGGTTGGGGCATGAATGTACGTGCCCCTCTGCTTTCCGTTGCCGCGCTGTGCAGCCTGGCCGCCTGTTCGCAGCAGCCGCCTGCGATCAACCACGACCTGTCCACGGCCCCGGCCGATGCGTTCATGGCGGCCATCGCCGCCCACTGCGGGCAGGCCTACGCCGGCAAAGTGGTGGAAGACACCCCCGCACCGACCGGCGAGGATCCCTTCGCCGGCAAGCGCCTGGTGATGCATGT
>DOKO01000030.1:403-659 GCA_003510825.1 Stenotrophomonas sp. | reverse complement strand
CAAGCGCCTGGTGATGCATGTGCGTGGCTGTGCCGACCCGGGGCACGAACTGCGCATCCCCTTCCACGTCGGCGATGACCATTCGCGGACCTGGATCGTTACCCGCACCGAGAACGGGCTGAAGCTCAAGCACGACCACCGCCATGCCGATGGCAGCCCGGATGCGATCACCCTGTATGGCGGCAACAGCAAGCCGCCGGGCACCGCCGAGCGGCAGCAGTTCCCGGCCGATGGCGATTCGGTGGCGATGTTCCGC
>DOKO01000030.1:0-237 GCA_003510825.1 Stenotrophomonas sp. | reverse complement strand
GATTCGGTGGCGATGTTCCGCCGCGCCGACATGCTGGCCTCGACCCACAACACCTGGGCGATGGAGATCGAGCCAGACCAGCGCTTCGTCTATGAGCTGACCCGGCCGGAGGGGCGCCGCTTCCGCGTCGAGTTCGACCTCAGCAAGCCGGTGCCGCTGCCGCCGGCCCCGTGGGGCGACCAGGCCCCGCCGGCGCCCTGACCAGCGCGCGGGGTCGGATCCCTTGCCGCAGGCAAG
>DOKO01000010.1 GCA_003510825.1 Stenotrophomonas sp. | reverse complement strand
TGTCGACCTTGGTCGACACGGTAGATCCACGCCATGCGTGGATGCGCTTGCGATCAATCCGGCTTCGTGGCGTGCGCTGCATGCAGCCTCCGGGTCAACCGGGCGTTTCTGGCTTACCGGGGTCAGAGCCGTTTTCCGTTGGAAAACGGATCCGACCCCTTACCCGGCCGCACAAAAAAATCCCCGGCGGGCCCGCACCCGTCGGGGATTCGTCTTGCTGGGATTGCCAGTTCTGCCACGCCTTGGAGAGGCAGTTCCACCGTAACCCATCCTGCCCTGCGTGGTGATCGCCGCTGGCGATGACGACCAAGCCTGCAGCTATCAGGCCGCCGCCAGCGCCTGCTCCAGGTCGGCGCGCAGGTCGCCGATGTGTTCGATGCCGATCGACAGCCGCACGGTGTCTTCGCTGACGCCGGCACGGGCCAGTTCGTCGGCATCCAGCTGGCGGTGCGTGGTCGATGCCGGATGCGTGGCCAGCGATTTCGCGTCGCCCAGGTTCACCAGCCGGGTGAACAGCTTGAGGGCATCCAGGAAGCGTGCGCCTGCGTCGCGGCCGCCGGGCAGGCCGAAGGTCAGCACGCCGGAGCCGTGCCCGCCCAGGTAGCGCTGCGCGGCGGCATGTTCGGGGTCGTCGGCCAGGCCGGCGTAGCGCACCCACGCCACCTTGGCGTGCGCCTGCAGGTACTGCGCCACTGCCAGTGCGTTGGCGTTGATCCGCTCCATGCGCAGGGCCAGGGTTTCGATGCCCTGCAGGATCAGGAAGGCGTTGAATGGCGACAGTGCGGCGCCGGTATTGCGCAGCGGCACCACCCGCGCGCGGCCGATATACGCCGCCGGGCCGAGGGCTTCGGTATAGACCACGCCGTGGTAGCTGGGGTCTGGCTCGTTCAGCCGCGCGAAGCGTTTGCGCTGCGCGGCCCAGTCGAAGCGGCCCGAGTCGACGATCGCGCCACCCAGGCTGGTGCCGTGGCCGCCGAGGTACTTGGTCAGCGAATGCACCACGATGTCGGCGCCATGCTCGAACGGGCGCAGCAGGAACGGCGTGGCCACGGTGTTGTCGACGATCAGCGGTACACCGGCGGCATGCGCCACCTCGGCGATCGCGGCGATGTCGGTGACATTGCCGCGCGGGTTGCCGATGGACTCGACGAACACGGCCTTGGTGCGTTCGTCGATGAGCGCGGCGAACGCAGCAGGGTCCGCCGGATCGGCAAACCGCGCGGTGATGCCTTACTGCGGCAGGGTGTGCGCCAGCAGGTTGAGGCTGCCGCCATACAGCGCGCTGGCCGCCACGATGTTGTCGCCGGCCTCGGCGATGGTCTGGATGGCATAGGTGATGGCCGCCTGCCCCGAGGCCAGCGCCAGTGCACCGATGCCGCCTTCCAGCGCGGCCAGGCGCTGTTCCAGCACATCGGTGGTGGGGTTCATGATGCGGGTGTAGATGTTGCCCGGTACCTTCAGGTCGAACAGGTCCGCGCCGTGCTGGGTGTCATCGAAGGCGTAGGCCACGGTCTGGTAGATCGGCACCGCCACTGCACGCGTGGTCGGGTCGGGACGGTAGCCGCCATGCACGGCCAGGGTTTCCAGTTGCCACTGCGGGTCACTCATCGCACCTGACTCCATCCGGGAAACGGCCACCATAGGGCAGCCGTGTCGCGCGGGTCAGAGCCACTGGCAATCAGGCCCTTACTGCGGGTTATCAGCGGCCGTCGCCCGGGCACGCGGGCCCCTCGCCGCCACCGCACAACATCACGCCACTGAGCCACTTCACCCAGGTCACCACGTCAGCTTCCTTCACCTCGGTGCGGAACGACTTCTGCACGGTGTAGAAGCCCTCTTGGCCCTGGATGCCCTTGATCCAGGAGGTTTCAGGCTTGCCGGTGGCGGGGTTGAGCGGGCAACTGAGCATCAGCACCGCCATCGGACGACCGTGTTCCTGACCCTCACGCAGCCAGTTCGCCTGCGCATCCGGGCAGGCCCCGCGCCAGCCGGCTTCCATGATGCCGAGGAATTCGCGCGGCGAAACCGATGCGGAATTGGGCGCAATGTTGACCGTGATCATGTCGGTCCAGGCTTCCACGGTCTGCCCCTTGGGCACGAACTCGGTGATGTCGCCGGTCTTCGGATCAGACGCCTCAAAGGCTTTGACATAGCCATCGAACTTTGGCATCAGCACCTGTTCGCTGCTGGCCGCCATGACGGCGGACGGGACAACGCTGATACCCAAAGCGAAGCACAACGGGATGGTACGGAAAATTTTCATGGAATTCCTTCTCCTGGTAAGCAATAGCGGCACGGCAGGGATACAGCATTACGCCGATTACCCCCGCCGCGCCACATTAATTGCCTCGGGTGAATTTCAGGTCAACGCAGAAAGGAGGCGAACCCACTCGGCATCTGTCCGAAATGCGGCAGCAAGAACTGTAGACCGAGAGAAATGCGACACCCCGAGTATGGATTGTGGTCGCGGTCGTGACGCCTTTGAATGGCGGTCGTAGCGGCCGCATCGGGAATTGGCGGGGAAAAATGAGATATTCATCACTCAATTGAGCATGAAATTCTGTTGATTTGAAACCCACTCATCCGCAGCCGTATCGTTGAGACATCCAAGGATGCTGGATCTGCTGATGATGGAACTCGAAGGGCACCGGATCAGTGCACACGTCGTGTCCCGCGCACTCTGCCCGCTGTTGCTGGCAGTGCTGCCGCTGCTGACCGCATGTGGGAGTAAAGAACGCACGCCGCCGCCCTATCAGGCCAATCCTTCGCCCAAAGAAGCGAATGAGGTTGTCGTCACGACGCATGATGCGCCGGAGAACATATACGCAACGGGCGCGTACGTGACCTACCAGGTCACAAATGACTGCCTGCCTCCCATCGACAATTTCGAAGGTGTTCGTTACGGGATCGACAAGCACTCGCTCGATATTCCGCTACGGAAAGTCAATCCAACCACATACAAGGGAACGTACTTCCGCGACGGCATCCTCGATCTCGACTACTACGGGAGAGGCCCCTGCGAATGGGAAATAGTCCTGGTCGGCGCGGCACTGAAAACGGACAGCTCCAAGTCTCCCACCTACTTTACGATCTCCACCAGCGTAGACGCCGGGAGTGAGACACGATACTCAAGCAAGAGCATCCAGCCGCTGCTCGGCGAAGGCAACGCATCTCCCGCAGACAGCATGCCGACCTCCAGGTTCATCAGGACCGTACCGGAAGCCCAGCGCAGCGACTACTTTTCGTACAAGATCGAAATAGGTCCAAGGAAGGAATGAATGAGCAGGAACGCCAATGCCGACCTGTCAGACGCAACTTGTTTACCACCTCAGTTTGAAGCCAACGGAGCTCCGAAAGAGATCGATGCTGGTGGAAACAAATTTGTAGCCGAGAAACACCTGGACATGCCCAGCGGCGAGGACGGGCGCTACCGACAGGTTCGTCCCCGCCCGTAGACGGGGACGAACGCAACCGCATCACGCCTTGGCAAACACCAGGTGTCCGCCGTCGTTGCCGACCTCGATGGTATCGCCGTTGACGAAGGCCCCCGAGAGGATCTTCTGTGCCAGCGGGTTTTCCAGCTGTGCCTGGATCGCACGCTTCAGTGGCCGCGCGCCATACACCGGATCGAAACCGACGTTGCCGAGCAGGTCGAACGCTGCATCGGACACCACCAGCTTCAAGCCACGCTCGGCCAGGCGCCGCTCCAGGCCACGCATCTGGATGCGTGCGATCTGCTTGATCTGCTGCTTGTCCAGCGGGTGGAACACCACGATGTCGTCCAGGCGGTTGATGAATTCCGGACGGAAGTGCGCCTGCACCACGCCCATCACCGCGGCCTTCATCTGCGTGTAGGCCTCCGGGCTGTCATCGCTGCCCATGTCCTGGATCTGGTGCGAGCCCAGGTTGGAGGTCATCACGATGACGGTGTTGCGGAAGTCCACGGTACGGCCCTGGCCATCGGTCAGGCGGCCATCGTCCAGCACCTGCAGCAGGATGTTGAACACGTCCGGATGGGCCTTCTCCACCTCGTCCAGCAGGATCAGCGAGTACGGGCGACGGCGCACGGCCTCGGTCAGGTAGCCACCTTCCTCGTAGCCCACGTAACCCGGGGGCGCACCGATCAGGCGGGCGACGCTGTGCTTCTCCATGAACTCGCTCATGTCGATGCGGATCATCGCGTCGGCACTGTCGAACAGGAATTCGGCCAGCGACTTGCACAGCTCGGTCTTGCCCACGCCGGTCGGGCCGAGGAACAGGAACGAGCCACCCGGACGGTTCGGGTCGGACAGACCCGCACGCGAACGGCGGACCGCATCGGAGACGACCTTGATCGCTTCTTCCTGGCCGACCACGCGGTTGTGCAGCACGTCTTCCATACGCAGCAGCTTGTCGCGCTCGCCTTCCAGCATCTTGTTGACCGGGATGCCGGTCCAGCGCGAGACGACCTCGGCGATCTCCTCGTCAGTGACCTTGTCCTGCACCAGCTTGAAGTCGTTGGCATCCAGTTCCTGCGCAGCGGCCAGCTGCTTTTCCAGCTGCGGCAGCAGGCCGTACTGGATCTCGCTCATGCGGGCGAAATCCTGGCGGCGCTGCGCGGCTTCCAGATCGAGCTTCGCCTGCTCGACCTGCTCCTTGATCTTGGTCGCGCCCTGCAGCGCAGCCTTCTCCGACTTCCAGATTTCATTGAGGTCGGAGAACTCGCGTTCCAGGCCCTCGATGTCATTTTCCAGATCAGCCAGGCGCTGCCGCGAGGCATCGTCCTTTTCCTTCTTCAGCATCTCGCGCTGGATCTTCAGCTGGATCACCCGGCGTTCCAGGCGGTCCAGTTCCTCCGGCTTGGAGTCGATCTCCATGCGCAGGCGCGAGGCGGCCTCGTCCATCAGGTCGATGGCCTTGTCCGGCAGCTGGCGGTCGGTGATGTAGCGGTTGGACAGCGTCGCGGCGGCCACGATGGCCGGATCGGTGATCTCCACCCCGTGGTGCACCGCGTACTTTTCCTTCAGGCCACGCAGGATCGCGATGGTGTCCTCCACCGACGGCTCACCCACGAACACCTTCTGGAAGCGGCGCTCCAGCGCGGCATCCTTTTCGATGTACTTGCGGTACTCGTCCAGCGTGGTGGCACCCACGCAGTGCAGTTCGCCACGGGCCAGCGCCGGCTTGAGCATGTTGCCCGCATCCATCGCGCCATCGGCCTTGCCCGCACCGACCATGGTGTGCAGTTCGTCGATGAACAGGATGATCTGCCCTTCGCTCTTGGCTAGGTCGTTGAGCACGCCCTTCAGGCGCTCCTCGAACTCACCGCGGAACTTGGCGCCGGCAATCAGCGCGCCCATGTCCAGCGACAGCACGCGCTTGCCGCGCAGGCCCTCGGGCACTTCGTCGTTGATGATGCGCTGCGCCAGCCCTTCGACGATGGCGGTCTTGCCCACGCCGGGTTCGCCGATCAGCACCGGGTTGTTCTTGGTGCGGCGCTGCAGGACCTGGATGGTGCGACGGATTTCCTCATCGCGGCCGATCACCGGGTCGAGCTTGCCGCTCTCGGCACGCGCGGTCAGGTCGATGGTGTACTTCTCCAGCGCCTGCCGCTGTTCTTCGGCATTTTCCGACTGCACGTTCTCGCCGCCACGCAGCTTGTCGATGGCGGTCTGCAGGCGCGCCTTGTCGGCGCCGGCGGCGCGCAGCGCCATGCCCAGCGTGCCGCTGTCTTCCAGCGCGGCCAGCACGAACCACTCGCTGGCGATGAAGGCATCGCCGTTCTGCTGGGCCAGCTTGTCGGTGTGGTTGAGCAGGCGCCCGAGGTCATTGCCCATCGAAACGTTGCCGGCCTGGCCGGACACCTTGGGCAGTGCATCCAGCGCCTCGGTCAGGCGCTCGCGCAGCACCGGCACGTTCACGCCGGCCTGGGCCAGCAACGGGCGCGTGCTGCCGCCCTGCTGGTCCAGCAGCGCACTGAACAGGTGAGCAGGTTCGATGATGCTGTTGTCGCGGCCCACGGCCAGCGACTGCGCGTCGGCCAGCGCCTGCTGGAAACGCGAGGTGAGCTTGTCCATCCGCATTGCGAATCCTCATCGGTCATCAGTGCCGGCCGCGCCGGCGATGCAGGGAAGATGCGGTTGCCCCACCCGGTTTCAAGGGTGGCTGCGACTGCACCGTGGGGTCGGTCAGCCTGCGGCAAGCATGCGCCCGCGGCCGTGGGCAGCGCGTTGATCCCGCGCAATCCGTGCATAGGGGCTGGCACCCGGCCCCTGCCAATGCCATACTTGCGAATCATTCTCATTTCGATCCATGCGCGACCGCGCCTTCCGCATGCACGCACACCACGAGCAACTCGGCACGCTGTACCGCGACCACCACCGGTGGCTGCAGGGCTGGCTGAGCGGCCGCGTGGGCAATCGCGATGTGGCCGATGACCTGACCCAGGACACCTTCGCACGCCTGCTGCAGGGCCGCGATCTGGCCGCGCTGCGCGAGCCGCGCGCGTTCCTGACCACGGTAGCGCGCGGGCTGGCCGCCAACTGGTTCCGCCGCCAGGCACTGGAACGCGCCTACCTGGAGTATCTGGCGCAGTTCCCCGAACCGGTGCTGCCCTCGCTGGAGGAACAGGCGCTGGTACGTGAAGCACTGCAGCAGATCGACGCGATGCTCGATGGCCTGCCGGCGATGGCACGCCAGGTGTTCCTGCTGGCGCAGTTCGATGGCCTGCGCTACGAGGCCATCAGCGAGCAATTGGGGCTGTCGCTGTCCACGGTGAAGCGGCACATGAAGCGCGCACTGATGGGCTGCCTGGCACACGCCTGCTGAGCATGGGCGTCGACGCTGCAGGCGAGCGGGCGCTGCCGCCACGCGTACTGGAACAGGCCGCCGACTGGCTGATGCGACTGCACGAGGATGGCAGTGCCGTGCAGCGCGCACAGTGGCAGCGCTGGCACGATGCCAACCCCGACCATGCCCGTGCCTGGCAGCGTGCCGAACGGCTGCTGGCGCTGAGTGGGCAGGTGCCCCCTGCCCTCGCCCACGGCGCCCTGCAGCGCCCGGCATCGCCAGGACGCCGCGCCGTGCTGCGCAGCATCGCTGCCCTGCTGGTCGCGCCGCTGGGCGGCTGGCTGGCCTGGCGCCTGTACGACGGTGCCGCCTGGGATGCCAGCGTGCGTACCGCCATCGGCGAACGCCGCCGCCACGTGCTGGACGATGGCAGCGTGCTGCAGCTGGACACCGACACCGCCGTGGACATCGCCTTCGATGGCCGGCAGCGCCTGCTGCGGCTGCGGCGTGGCCAGGTGCTGGTGGAGACCGCAGCCGATCCGCGGCAGCCTGCACGGCCGTTCGTGCTGGCCAGTCCGGCCGGGCGCATGCACGCCCTGGGCACGCGCTTCAACGTGCACCACGCGGAAGCCACCACCGCGCTGGCGGTGCTGGAAGGCGCCGTACAGGTTTCGCTGGCGGCAGGCGGCCAGCAGCGCGTCATCGACGCCGGCGCGCAGGTCCGCTTCAGCGCCGATGCGTTCGAGCCGACGCAGGCGATCACGCCGGCGATCGATGCCTGGCGCAACGGCATGCTGGTGGTCGACGCGCAGCCGCTGCGCCGCGTGCTGGAGCAGCTCGGCCGCTACCAGTCCGGCTGGCTGGGCTGTGACGATGCGATCGCCGCACAGCCAGTATCTGGCGCCTTCCCCGTGGATGATCCCGCGCGCAGCGTGGCGATGCTGGCCGCCGTCCACCACCTGCAGGTGCAGCGCGGGCCGGCGGGGCTGTGGACGCGCCTGCGCCCGCCTGCATCCCATTGAAGACCCACCCTCCACGGCGGTGACACTTTTTCCGCAGTTGGGTGGCAGAGGTAATGAATCCTTCCCTCGCGTGCCTTACATGCCTTCCATCACCCGAACCTTCCGGCTCAGCCTGCTGGCTGCCGCCCTGGCTGCCACCCCCGCCTTCGCCCAGGAAGCCCCGCTGCAGGCGGTGGCCCCCACTGAGCAGGGCGAAAGCCCGCTGGGCCTGGCCCTGAGCACGTTTGCCGCGCAGCGTGGCATCGCCCTGTCGTTCGACCCGGCACTGGCTGCCGGCCGCACCGCACCGGCGCTGTCGGGCACCTTCAGCACCGAACAGGGCTTTGCCCGCCTGCTGGCCGGCACGGGGCTGCGCCTGCAGGCGCTTGCCGACGGCAGCTACACGCTGGCAGCAGCCGACGCCCGCCCCGCCGGCAGTACCCGCCGCACCCAGCCCCTGCGCGTCGGTGGTGACCGCCAGGCCTTCCGGTTCGCCGAAGGCATGCAGCTGGACGAGGACTACATCCATGCCCAGGTGGCGGGCAACCGCGATATCGGGCGCCTGCTGCTGACCAACCCGGCCGCGCGCTTCGACAACACCCAGCTGAGCAATTTCACGCCCGGCGACATCAGCCCGGCCAACGTCAGCATCAACGGTGCGCCGTTCTACCAGAACGCTTTCACCGTCGATGGCATGAACATCAACAACGACATCGATCCGGCGGGCAACAGCTCTCCCTACAAGCTGTATGCCGCACCGGGCAGCAGCCAGGCCCTCGCGCTGGACACCGAGCTGCTCGAACGTCTGGAAGTCCTGGACAGCAATATTCCCGCGCGTTACGGCGGCTTCAACGGCGGTGTCATCAACGCGGAACTGCGCCGTCCCAGCGATGAATTCTCCGGAAAGTTCGGCTATACGACGTCACGCTCGGAATGGACCCAGTACCACATCGCCGACAGCCTGAAGGAGGACTATGAAAACGCGTCCTCCTGGGGTGATGGCCAGCCCGAGTTCCGCAAGGAAAACTGGAACGCCACGCTGGAAGGCCGGGTCAGCGACTCGGTGAGCCTGCTCGGCAACTTCACCCGCACCCGCTCGACCATCCCGACCTATTTCTACTCGGCGCACCTGGTCGACAGTTACGGCACCGACAAGGAAACGCAGCGCCAGCAGAACGACCAGGCCACGCTGAAGGCGGTCTGGGACGTCAATGACCGCCTGATCGTCGATGCCACGGTGCTCCACGCGCCGTCGGAGAACAAGCTGTTCCGCTCCAACATCCGCGGTGCCGGCGTGCGCATCGTCGGCGGTGGCACCTTCGCCAACACCCGTGCCACCTGGCTGACCGACTGGGGCAAGGTGGAACAGCGCCTGAGCTGGAGCCGCAGCGAGCAGACGCGCGATGCCGAAAGCGATGACTACTACACCTGGCAACGCTCGGAGACCAAGGACTGGGGCACTACTTCGCTCACCTTGGAAGGCGAATTCGGTGATGTGGAGCAGACCCAGCGCCGCCTGATGTACAACCTGGACGCCAGCACCGATGTGATCGAATGGGCCGGCGGCGTGCACACCTTCACCAGCGGCCTGGCGATCACCCGCGACGGCTACGACTACCGCCGCCTGAGCGACAGCAGCACCTACACCACGCCGGTGCGCACCAGCACCTGCACGAACTCGGCAGGCGTGCTTGTCGATGCCTGCGACATCGGCCTGACCTCGTCCGGCTGGCCCGGCCAGTACCTCAGCCGACGCACCCGCTACGCCGCCGGCCAGATCGGCTTCGACGTGGAGAACTATGCGGCCTACATCGATGACACGATGCAGTACGGCAATGTTGCCATCCGCCCTGGCATCCGCATCGAGCGTGACAGCTACATGGGCCAGACCACGGTGTCGCCGCGCCTTGCGATGAACTGGGCACCGCGGGAAGGCACGTTGCTGACCGCCGGCGCCAACCGCTACTACGGACGCAGCATGGCCACCTGGAAGCTGCGCGACGGCATGAACCTGCTGCGCTACAACAGTGAGCGCCGCACCAGCCTGGACAGCGGCTGGACCGTGGGCACACAGCCAGGCAACGACACCTACTTCGACCTGCACCGGATCGGCTACCAGGACGAACTGATGCTGGCCTGGGACCAGCAATGGGGGAACCTGCGCTCGCTGGTGAAGGTGGTCAACCGCAAGGCCTACGACCAGCCGATCAATGTCAGCGGCCGCAATGCGGGCACCACGCCGGATGACACCGACCTGACCAGCAGTTACCGCACCTGGGTCAGCACTGGCCGCGGCGAATCGACCAACTACAGCCTGCGCATCGACGCACGTGAACCCTGGGTACTGGGCGCGACCAGCACCCAGCTGCTTTTCTCCGCCAGCTGGCTGGACGTGAAGCGCGCCGTCCCCACCTACGAGGATGAGTCGGACCTGTTCTACCTCAATCCGATGATCCGCTACGACGGCCGCTACCTGCGCTACCAGGAGAAGCCCGCCGACAACTACGCGCGGCCGTGGATGACGTCGCTCACGGCAATCACCCGGATCGAGCCGCTGAACCTGCAGCTGACCAACCAGCTGCGTTACAGCGCCGGCTACAGGCGCATCTACGACACCGGCCTCAATGAGGTCTACAACGGTGAGTCGATCGACGTGTGGGAAGAGATGAGTTTCGCGCCGACGATCACCTGGGACATGCGGGTGCACTGGGAACAGGATCTGGGAAACAAGGGCGGCACGGTCTACACCAACCTGGACATCACCAACGTGCTCGACCGCAGCAACATCAACGGGGTGTCATCGTCGGTGGGTAACGCGCTGTACTACGACATCGGCCGCCAGTTCTCGCTGGAAGTGGGCTACCGGTTCTGAGGGCCCGACCGTGGCCAACGCCTGCCGATGAAACGGCTGCATTCCCTGCGCCTCGCCCTGCCCGTCGCCGCCCTGTTGCTGGGCGGCGCGGGCACGCCTGCACCCGCGCAGGACACGCCCTGCCCCGAGGTGCTGCCCGCACGACCAGACAGTGCCTGCCTGCGCGCGCTCTACAGCAGCCCCAGCACGCGCTGGCCCGCGCCGGAGGTCGAGCCCGGCGTGGCATGGCGGGAACTGGCGCCGCTGCCGGCACCGGTTGAACCTGCAGACAATCCTTCGACGCCGGCCAAGGTCGCGCTGGGGCGGCGGCTGTTCTTCGATCCGGTCCTATCGAAGTCCCGGCAACTGGCCTGTGCCAGCTGCCACGACCCGGACCTGGGCTGGGCCGATGGCCGCCGGGTGTCGTTCGGCCACGACCGCCAGGCCGGCCGCCGCAACGCACCGAGCGTGGCCGCCAGCGCACATGTGGCACCGCTGTTCTGGGATGGCCGCGCCGCCACGCTGGAAGACCAGGCGCTGCATCCCATCGCCGATCCCATCGAAATGGGCTTCACTGCCCAGGGTGCCGTGCGTCGACTGCGCCGCGATGCGTCCTACCGCCGTGAGTTCAACGAGGTGTTCGCGCAGCCGCGCATTGATGCCGCCCAGCTCGGCCAGGCCATCGCCACTTTCGAGCGCAGCCTTTCACCGCGCAACAGCCGCTTTGATCGTTTCCTGCGTGGCAATGCGCGTGCACTGGACGACGCCCAGCTGCGTGGCCTCCACCTGTTCCGCACGCAGGCCGGCTGCATGAACTGCCACAGCGGCGCGGCGCTGACCGACAACGGCTTCCACAACCTTGGCCTGCACTTCCACGGTCGCCCTCGGCAGGATCTGGGCCGCTACGAGGTCACCGGTGATCCGGCCGACAGCGGCCGCTTCCGCACGCCATCGCTGCGTGGCGTGGCCAACACCGCGCCTTACATGCACAACGGGTTGATCCCGCGCCTGTCGGGCGTGCTGGCGTTCTACAACGTGGGCGGCGCACGCCCGCGCGCACCGGCCTCGCTGCCGGCGGGTGCGGCGCCGTTCCCGGAGCCTGATCCACTGCTGCGGCCGCGCGGACTGAGCCGCCAGGACCTGCAGGACATCGAGGCGTTCCTGCAGACCCTGTAGCTGCGATCAACCGCGCGTGATTGAATTGCGGATCGCGCGCAGCTGCTGCTTCACCGCGCGCTCCTGCGTTGCATCCATGCGCAGCAGGGCTTTCTGCCCCACCGAGCGCGACTGCAGATCGGGATCGGCGAAGCGATAGCGGCCACGCTCATCGCGCACCACGGCCAGCGGTCGCGCCGGCTCCGGGGTTTCCAGCAGATGATCGATCACCGCCACCAGGCGGTCGTTGAAATAACCCTCCGGCCGCCCAAGGTCGACGTAGGCCTGCTGGATGAGCGGATAGAAGCGCTTGTACGCCGTGCCGGCCGCTGCCGGATCGAGCGCGGTGAATGCCTGCACGTAGGGCGCATAGCGGGCCGCATTGCCTGCGGCGATCTGCTCGCCGTTCCCGCCGGCGTCCACCTGCAGGCTGCCGGGCAGCGGCCGGGTGGCCAGCGCAGACGGTGGCACGCTGGTCTTGTCCAGGTTGTCCACGTGGGTGACCAGGCGTTGGATCAGGTGGTCACGCAGCAGCAGAGCCAGTCCACCTTCGCCATTGAACAGGCCACTCAGCGCGGTCCATGCTGCGGTATCACTGTCTTCCATCTTCGGCAGCGCGGGGTCGGCTGCAGCGTCGGTGTCCAGCGGATGCTGGATGGCCGGTGTCGACGACGCGGGTTCAGCGGTGGGCGCTGCAGGTGGCGCTGCCGTCGAAGGTGCGGCCGCCTGGGTGGGCACCTCCACGCGATCCGCCAGGTCCTGCCATTGATCGCGGAACAACCACGCGCCCGCACCGCCGACCACCACCACGCCCAGTACCCAGGGCCACACTGCCTTTCCACTCTTCTGCATGATGCAGTACCTCGTTTTTCACGTGCACGACCCGAGTATGACGCGCTTCACCGCAGGCGGTTCCCCCGCTGTTTGGCCGGCGTTGTGCTTGGCATGAACGCCATGCTCACGCCTGCTTTGCGTGCGACACGCGAGGCTGCAGGAAATTCTTCGCGGAGATCGACATGCACTACGCGCTGTATTACTGGACAGGCATCCAGGGCCGTGGCGAGTTCGTACGTCTGGCATTGGAAGATGCCGGAGCCGCGTACGAGGACATGGCACGCATCCACGGCGATGCAGTGATGGAGCCGTTCCTGCGCGGCCAGACCGAGGGCGGCCAACCCTTCGCACCACCGTTTCTGAAGGCGGGCCGGCAGGTGATCGCGCAGGTCGCGGCGATCCTGGATTTCCTCGGCCCCACGCTGGATCTGGTGCCGCAGGCTGCTTCACGGCGGATGCAGGCGCTGCAGCTGCAGTTGACGATTGCCGACCTCGTCGCCGAAGTACACGACACCCATCATCCGATTGCCGCATCGAAGTATTACGAGGACCAGAAAGCCGAGGCAAAGGCGCGCGCCACGGCGATGCGCAGCGAGCGCTTGCCGAAGTTCCTCGGCTATTTCGAGCAGGTGATCGAGGCCAATGGTGGCCGCCACCCGCTGCGCGAGCATTCCTATGTGGATCTCTCGCTGTTCCAGCTGCTGAGCGGGCTGGATTACATGTTCCCGAAGCGGATGCAGGCCCTGTCGCCCACCCTGCCCCTGCTGCGGGCGCTGCAGGAGCGGGTGTCGAAGCGGCCGAACATCGCGGCGTATCTGGCCTCGGAGCGGCGGCTGGCGTTCAACACCAACGGCATCTTCCGCCATTATGCCGAGCTGGATCGCGAGAACTGACGCCGGGCACGGCCAGGCGCTGCCGTTTCGCGCCTTTTACCGGTAGCGCCGGGCCATGCCCGGCGCCCCCCGTCAGTGTCCGGCTTCAGCCAACGGCTTCACCGGCTGCTTCTGCAGCGACAGCAGGCCCAGCAGCACGGCCAGCGCCACGTAGGCGCCCGCGAACTGCCAGCTGATGATGCGCGCCAGACCCTCCAGGTCCCACGGCAGGTAGATACCACCGCGCGGGTCGACCGAGTGGATCAGGCCGAACAGGGTCAGCGCCGCTGCCACCAGCAGGAAACCGCACGCGCGGCGCAGGCGGCCATCGACCATGGCCGACACCGTGGCGATCCACAGCATCGAGGTGATGATGAAGCCGTTGCCCAGCGCGAAGATCACCGCCAGCTCCGGCAGGCCATGGCCGTCGACGTGGGTCAGCAGCGTGCCCATCTGATCGGCGGGAATCCAGCCCGGCGCCTTGATCGCCAGCAGGTAGGCCGCCGAAGGCAGGAAGCCCAGCACCATCGCACCGGCATGCTGGCGCGGGGTGGCCTGGAAGGCCTGGGTGGTGATGTCGATGGATACGTAGACGATGATCGGTGCCAGCACCGCCAGCGGCAGCCACTGCACCAGCCCGGAGATGATGCCGAGCATGCCGCCAATGCCGACGAACAGGCCGGTCAGCAGCGTGTAGCCGCTGCGTGCGCCCATGTGCTTGTACGCCGGCTGGCCGATGTACGGCGTGGTCTGGGCGACGCCGCCGCAGACACCGGCCACCAGCGTAGCCACTGCTTCCACCAGCAGGATGTCGCGGGTGCGGTAGTCATCGCCGGCCGCGCGTGCGCTCTCGGACACGTTGATGCCACCGACCACCATCAGCAGGCCGAACGGCAGCAGCAGCGGCAGGTAGGTCATCGCCGTCGGCAGGCCGTCGATGAAGCCCAGCGTGGGCAGCGGCAGCACCACCTGCGGCGGCACCCAGGCCGGCACCTGGAAGCCCGGCACGCCGAGCCCGGCCAGGCCGAGGCCGTAGTAGAGGACGGTGCCGAACACGAAGGCCAGCAGCACGCCCGGGCCACGAATCGGCAGCTTGCCCTTGGCGATCAGCACGTACAGCAGCAGGCCCAGCGTGGTGAAGCCGACCAGCGGCGAACGCAGGGTTTCCAGCAGCGGCAGCAGGCCCATCAGCACCAGCGCGATGCCGGCAATGGAGCCCAGCAACGCCGCACGCGGCAGCGCGCGGGTTACCGCTTCACCGAAGAAGGACAGGATCAGCTTCAGCACGCCCATGATGACCAGCGCGGCCATGCCCAGCTGCCAGGTGGCGATGGCCGCCGCATGGGGATCCATGCCCTGCTGCTTGAAGGCGACGAAGGCCGGGCCAAGCACCAGCAGGGCCATGCCGATGCTGGTCGGCGCGTCCAGGCCCAGCGGCATGGCGGTGACATCATCGCGGCCGGTGCGCGCGGCCAGGCGGCGCGCCATCAGGGTGTACAGCAGGTTGCCGACCAGCACGCCGAAGGCGGTGCCGGGGAACATTCGCCCAAACACCACGTCGGCGGGGAACTGGAACATGCCGATGAGGGCCATGGCGATGAAGCCAAGGATGGACAGGTTGTCGACGACCAGGCCGAAGAAGCCATTGAAGTCGCCAGCGACGAACCAGCGGCGTGGTACGGCGGGAGCGGGAGCGGACATGGAAGGGGCGGTGGGGGTGGGGACCGCCGATGGTAGGCCCAGCGGGGCCCGGGCGCCAATTCCGTCGTGGAATGATGGGTGCCAGCCAACGGCGGGGCCCCTCGTGGCTGGGTTGGTCGCCGAAAACGGGTTTCCCGGAGTGGTCCGTGCGGGGTGGGCTGCGCAGGACACGCCGTAAACCCGTCCCTGGGGGCTCGATGGCGCCATC
>DOKO01000111.1 GCA_003510825.1 Stenotrophomonas sp. | reverse complement strand
GGGTTTACGGCGTGTCCTGGCTCATCCGGCCCTGCGCCACCCCAACCGCCAGCACACGAGGCGCAACGCTTTCCTCAATACACCGACCCACCCCCAATCACCCATTCAGTAAAAACTATTGATAGGAATGAAATTAGTAGTATCCTATCTATCTCTTATGGACCGACCCCTCGACGACCGTACCCGGCTGCAGATGCAGCTCAGCTCCGGCCTGCTCTATGCAGGACGGCAGTGGCAGCGCCTGGCCGACAGCCGGCTCGGCAGCTACGGCATCTCCACCGCCTGCACCATGCCCCTGCTGATGATCGGCCGCTCCGGCGGTGGCATCCGCCAGGTGGCACTGGCCCAGCAGCTGGGCATGGAAGGCCCCTCCCTGGTACGCCTGCTGGACAAGCTGTGCGCCAGCGACCTGGTCCGCCGCGAAAGCGACGCCAGCGACCGCCGCGCCAACCTGCTGTGGCTGACCGACGAGGGACAGGCGCTGGTACGCGAGCTGGAGGAACAGCTCATCGGCCTGCGCCAGGACGTGTTCGGCGAACTTTCCATGGATGAACTGCAGGCCGTGCTGAAGGCATGGCGCCTGCTGGCCGAGGCGGCCGACCGCATCACGTAAGCGCGTTGTCCTTGAAACACCGCCGCTGCCGTGCAGGCGCCAGCGGCTTTTGCCCGTTGCCGTTGTCCTGTGTGTTGCCCTCCCCTCCCCCATCTCGCCCCCCTACCGATGCCCGGTGAATTCAGTCTCCACGGAGTGTTCGTCCCGACCCTGCTCGGGTTGATGTTGTTGGCCTACCTGGTCAACAGCGGCCTGCACGCGCTGCTGCAGCGTGCCGGTGCCTACCGCCATGTCTGGCATCCGGCGCTGTTCAACCTGGCGCTGTACGGGATCGTGCTGGGCCTGCTGTTCCACCTCCTGCGTTGGATGCAATCGTGAACAAGATCGTGAAGAAGACCCTTCCCATACTGCTGACCAGCGCGGCGGTGATCGTGGCCCTGCTGGTCCTGCGCCAGCTGTGGGTCTATTACATGGATGAGCCGTGGACCCGCGATGCCCATGTCGGCGCCGACGTGGTGCAGGTGGCCCCCGATGTGTCCGGCCTGGTGGAATCGGTGAACGTGGCCGACAACCAGGCGGTGAAGAAGGGCGACGTGCTGTTCGTGATCGACCGCGCGCGTTACCGCATCGCGTTGGAGCAGGCCAAGGCCAGCCTGGCCGAGCGCCAGGCCTCGGTGACGCAGCTGCGCCGCGAGATCGGCCGCGACCGCAGCCTGCAGGACCTGGTGGCCGCGGAGGACGCCGAAGTGCGCCGCGCCAAGCTGCAGGCCGCGCAGGCGTCGCTGGCCACCGCCCAGGCGGCGGTCGACCTGGCCGATCTGAACCTGGCCCGCACCGAAGTGCATGCACCGGCCGACGGCCGGGTCAACGACCGCACCATGCGCGTGGGCGACTACGTGGTGGCCGGCAAGCCGGTGCTGGCGCTGCTGGATACCGGTTCGTTCCGCATCGATGGCTACTTCGAGGAAACCCGCCTGCGCGGCGTGGCCCCGGGGCAGGCCGTGGACATCCGCCTTATGGGCGAATCGACCGCGCTACGCGGCCACGTCGAAAGCATCGCCGCCGGCATCGAGGACCGCTACCGCAGCAACGGCAGCACCCTGCTGCCGAACGTGACCCCGGCCTTCGACTGGGTGCGGCTGGCGCAGCGCATCCCGGTACGCATCGCCATCGATGACGTGCCCCAGGGCGTGGAACTGATCGCCGGCCGTACCGCCACGGTGACCGTCGAAACCAACAGCAGGAAGCACGCAGACAAGGCCGGCACCACGCCGACACAGGCGGGCCTGTGAACACCACCCTGCCCCGTCTCGGCCTGATCGTTGCGCTGGCCAGCCTGGCGGCCTGCAAGACCGTCGGCCCGGACTACGCCCTGCCGGAAGGCTCGGCCTTCAAGCGCCCGGAGGCCAATGCCGCCTTCATCGATACCCAGAACCCGGACGTTGCCGCCAACCAGGCGCTGCCCGACCGCTGGTGGTCGCTGTACAACGATCCGGTGCTGGATGGCCTGATCACCCAGGCGCTGCGTGACAACGTAGAACTGAAGGCCGCCGATGCGCACCTGCGCCGCGCCGCCGCCGTGTACGAACAGGCGATGGATGCCGGTGGCTTCGAGTACGAAGCCGAAGCCGGCGTCAGCCGCGCGCAGCTGTCAGCCGAAGCCTTCCTGCAGGAACACGAGCTGCCGGTGATCAACCTGGCCGACGGCAAGTTCGCGGTCAGCTACCAGTTCGATCTGTTCGGCAAGCTCAAGCGTGGTGCCGAAGCGGCCCGCGCCGACGAGCAGTCAGTGGCCGCCGCACGCGACCTGGCGCAGGTGAGCGTGGTGGCCGAGGTGGCCGACAGCTACCTGGAAATCTGCCACGCCAACCACGAACTGCACGTGGCCGAGCATTCGCTGCAGCTGCAGCAGCGCAGCCGCTCGGTCACCCAGCGCCTGATCAATGCCGGCCGCGGCACGCCGCCGGAGCTGGCCCGCGCC
>DOKO01000256.1 GCA_003510825.1 Stenotrophomonas sp. | reverse complement strand
TCCAGGATTTCCTGGGCCTCGATGATGAAATCGGCAGTGATGTCGTCGGCAACCGCGCTCATGCTTACAGCCCCAGGTCCGACAGCAGGTCGTCGGCGTCGTTCTGCGAGACCGCGTGGCGGTCCAGTCCCTTCAGTGCCGGCCCGGCAAGTTCCGGGTCGGTGCGATGCTGTTCCGGCGGCAGGCCGAGCGCGCCGAAGCCTTCGTGCACGCGGCGGACGATGCCGACCACGCGACGGATGATCTGCCCGGTCAGGTCCTGGTAGCTCTGGGTCAGGGCGATCTCGGTCAGGTTGTGGCGGATGCGCTCAAGCTGATCGTCCTGGCCCGGCTGCAGGCCATCGGCACGCAGCTGTTCGGTCAGGGCGCGGCATTCCTCGGCCAGGTCCAGGGTGCGGTGGGTGGCCTGTTCGGTCATCGCCACCACGTGGTCCAGGCGTGCGCAGGCATCGTCCAGCTCGCCGGCCTCGTCGGGCACGGTCGGCAGTTCGCCCAGGGCCTGGCCCAGCTCGCGGGCCAGCCGCGAAAGGCCGCTCATCATCGGCTGGGTACGCGCGGCCACGAGGCTGTCGATGCGCTGGCGCCAGGCGGTCTCGTCACCCGACTCCAATGCATCCAGGGCCTCCTGCAGGCGCAGGGCGAGGGCGCTTCTGTCGACCTGGGCGTCCATCAGGCGCTCGCTGCCAGGCGTTCGAAGATCTTGCCGAGCTTCTCTTCCAGGGTCTGCGCGGTGAACGGCTTGATGATGTAGCCGTTGACGCCGCTCTGGGCCGCTTCGATGATCTGCTCGCGCTTGGCTTCGGCGGTCACCATCAGCACCGGCAACGTCTTCAGCTTGGCATCGGCGCGGATCGCCTTGAGCAGCTCGATGCCGGTCATCACCGGCATGTTCCAGTCGGTGACCACGAAATCGAACGGCTGGCTCTGCAGCAACGACAGCGCGGCATGCCCGTCCTCGGCTTCGGCGGTGTTGGTGAAGCCCAGATCGCCCAGCAGGTTCTTGACGATGCGACGCATGGTCGAGAAATCGTCAACGATCAGGATGCGCATGTTCTTGTTCAAAGCAGAGTTCCTTTGTTGTTCACTGCGGGCGGCCGGGGGCAGCCGCCTCGCGCAAGTTCATTGCTCGAGGCCGGCGTCGGCCGCCTCGAAAACCTTCAACCGGCCGCGCAGGCGCAGCACGGCCTGGCCGTGGATCTGGCAGACCCGCGATTCGCTCACGCCGAGCACCGCGCCGATCTCCTTCAGGTTCAGCTCCTGCTCGTAGTAGAGCGAGAGCACCAGCTGCTCGCGTTCGGGCAGGTGGCCGATCGCCTTGCCCAGTTCGCGGCCGAATTCACCGCGCTCCAGCACCTGCTGCGGGGTCGGGCCGCCCTGGGCGACGGTGTCCAGCTCGCCCTGGTCCTCGATGCGCGATTCCAGGCTCAGCACCTGGCCACGCGAGGCGTCTTCCATCAGGCGCAGGTACTCGGGCAGGGGCATGTCCATCGCCGCGGCCACCTCGGTGGCGCTGGCGGCGCGGCCGCTGCTCTGTTCCAGCCGGCGGATGGTGGCGGCGGCGTCGCGGGCACGGCGGTGCACCGAGCGCGGTACCCAGTCACCACGGCGGATCTCGTCGATCATCGAGCCACGGATGCGGATCGAGGCATAGGTCTCGAACGACGCGCCCTGGTCGGCGTCATAGCTGCGCGAGGCTTCGATCAGACCCATCATGCCGGCCTGGATCAGGTCGTCCACCTCGACGCTGGCCGGCAGGCGTGCCGCCAGGTGGTGGGCGATGCGCCGCACCAGGTCGGAATGCTGGGCGATGACATCGGTCGCGCTGGCACGCTGGACTTCCTTGTACTGGGCTGCACCTTTCATACGGTCACCCCACGCTGCTTGAGGATGCGTTCGAGGAAGAACTCGACGCCGCCACGCGGTTCGGTCGGCGCCTGCCAGCGGGCGGTGCGGCGGGCGATCTCGGTGATCGCCAGCGCGGCCGGGCTGGACGGGTAGGCCTTGACCACCGGCTGCTGGCGCTGCACCGACAGGCGCAGCCAGTCATCCTGCGGCACGCAGCCCAGGTAGTTCAGCGAGACATCGGCGAGGAACTTCTCGCAGACGCGGGTCAGCTTTTCGTACAGCACGCGGCCCTCGTTGGGGTCGCGCACCATGTTGGCCACCACCTGGATGCGGTCCACGCCACGTTCGCGCGAGAGCACCTTGATCAACGCGTAGGCGTCGGTGATCGAGGCCGGCTCATCGCAGACCACCACCACGGTGTCCTGCGCGGCCTGGCAGAAGGTCAGCACGCCATCGGTGATGCCGGCGGCGGTGTCCACCACCATGATGTCCAGCTCGCGTTCCAGTTCGGAGAACACGTTGACCAGGCCGACATGCTCGGCCGGGGCCAGTTCGGCCATGTGCCGGCGGCCCGAGGCGGCCGGGACCACCAGCACCCCGTTGGGGCCCTCGATGATCACGTCCTCCAGGCTGCAGCGCCCGGCGACCAGGTCAGCCAGGGTGAACTTCGGGTTCAGGCCAAGGATGACGTCGATGTTGGCCAGGCCCAGGTCGGCGTCCAGCAGCAGGGTGCGCTTGCCCATGCCCGCCAGCGCCACGGCCAGGTTGGCCGACACGTTGGTCTTGCCCACGCCGCCCTTGCCGCCGGTCACCGCGATGGTGCGGACAGGGCCAAGCGGCTCGCTGCGGGTGGCCGACAGCGGGAAGGTATTGGTCAGCTTGGCGTACTCACGCGACGGCATGGTTCAACTCCGGGTTGCAGGGCATATCGGCCGCTCGGCGCAAATCTTCAAGGCGAAGTACAAGATTGGCTGCACTGGCCCGGTGCAGGTCCTCCGGGACGTCCTGGCCATCGGTCACCCAGGTGATCGGCAGGGCGTGGTCGACGGCCACCGACAGGGCGTTGCCGAAGCGGCCGGTCTCGTCCAGCTTGCTCAGCACCAGGCCCTGCAGGTTGGCCGCGCCGAAGCGGCGGACGACCTCGTCCATGTCGCCGAAGCTGGTGTTGGCCGGCAGCACCAGCAGGGTGCGCACCTGGCGTGCGGCGCGCAGCCACTGCAGCTGGGCGGCCAGGGCACGATCGCGCGGGCCGAGGCCGGCGGTGTCGATCAGCACCAGCTTGTAGTCCTGCAGGCGCTCCAGCAGCTGGTCCAGGTCGGTGCCGCTGTTGGCCTCGTGGACGGCGATGCCGAGCTGGCGGCCGTAGCCGTACAGCTGCTCGCGGGCGCCGACGCGCATCGTGTCGGTGGTCACCAGGGCGACGTCACGCGGGGCATGCTTTTCAGCGAAGCGCGAGGCCAGCTTGGCGATGGTGGTGGTCTTGCCGGCACCGGTCGGGCCGACCAGGGCGATCACGCCGCCTTCTTCCAGCGGGTCGACCGGGGCGATCGGCAGCTTGCGCGAGATCAGCCCCAGCATCAGCCCACGGCCGCGGTGGGCCTCGGTCTCCAGCGGGATCTGCATGGCCACGTCGCGCGACAGGCCGGCATCGAAGCCGTACTCGTCCATCAGGTCCAGGGCGGTGGCGCGCACCGCGCTGCCACGCAGGCGCTCATCGGTGAAGCGGTTCATTTCGCGCTCGATGACCTGGCGCATGCCGGCCACTTCG
>DOKO01000255.1 GCA_003510825.1 Stenotrophomonas sp. | reverse complement strand
GGCACTGCTGGTCGGCAAGGCGCCCGGCACCACCACCCTGCTGCTGTGGCACAAGAAGCAGGGCGAGCCGCAGCGCCTGCAGGTGCGCGTACAGAGCGCCGTGCAGGGCGCCGCGGATGCCGGCCGCAACGGCCTGGTGTTCACCCAGCAGGACCAGCAGGGACTGCTGCAGGGAAGCAGCGACAGCATGCTGACCCACATGCAGGAGCAGAAGACCGCGGCCATGGCCCTGGGCAAAGACGGCATGCTGGCCGACGCCTCCACCATCGCCAGTGGCGGCGTGGTGCAGGTGGAAGTGAAGGTGGTCGAGTTCAACAAGACCGCACTGAAGCAGATCGGCATCAGCTTCCAGAACCGCAACGGTGGATTTGCCTACGGCTTCGCCCGCCCCGGCGGCATCCTGCCGGGCAACACCGGCGTGTTGCCCGGAATGGCGGAAGGCGGCAGCAGCAATGAAGCAGAGTCGCCGATCTCCTCTGCGTTCCGGTTGGTGTTCGGCTCGACCAAGGGCCTGTGGAACGCCGACGTCGACCTGCTGCAGAGCAACGGCATGGCCCGCGTCCTGGCCGAACCGACCCTGGTCGCACTGTCAGGCCAGAGTGCGAGCTTCCTGGCCGGCGGCGAGCTGCCGATCCTCGAACCGCAGGGCCTGGGCACCACCACCGTCACCTACAAGCCGTTCGGCATCGGCCTGACCGTCACCCCCACCGTGCTGTCGCCCAACCGCATCGCACTGAAGGTGGCGCCGGAAGCCAGCGACCTGGACTACACCAATTCCATCTCCCTCAATGGCGTGCAGATCCCCTCGATCAGCACGCGCCGCGCCGACACCACGGTCGAGCTGGGCGACGGCGAAAGCTTCGTCATCGGCGGCCTGGTCAGTTCAACGGTCGCGTCCACGGTGAACAAGATTCCGATGCTGGGCGATCTGCCGATCATCGGTTCGTTTTTCCGCAACCTCGACTACAAGCGCCAGGACAAGGAGCTGGTGATCATCGTCACCCCGCGCCTGGTGCAGCCGCTGGCCCGCAACACCGAACTGCCGCTGCCCGGCGACCGCGAGTCGCGCCCGCACATGCCCGAATGGGGTGCGTGGCTGCTGGGCCCGGTCAGCCAGGACCCGGCGCCAGGCTTCTCGCGCTGACCCGATGCTGCCGACCCCACGCCCATGCCCTACGCCACCGCCCAGCCACTGCATGCCACGGGACCAGCGATGAACCTGGTCCTGTACGGTATTGATCGTGAACTGCTGCCGCGGCTGGCGCTGCGGCTGCCGGCATCGGCGGTGCTGCACTGGCAGGACAGCACGCAGCCGACCTCGGCACAGGACCTGCAGCGGGGTGCCAACAGCCTGGTGCTGCTCGACTTCCGCCCGGAATACGCGGCGTCTTCAACCGTGCTGGCCGAGCAGCTGCAGCAGACCCAGCCCGATCTGAACCTGATGGCCGTGGGCGCCACCGGCACCGGCCAGGTGGAAGGCGTGGTGATGGCCCTGCGCGCCGGCCTGCGCGATGTGCTCGACCTGGACAGCGACAACGGCGCAATCGAAACCGCCCTGCGCCGGGCGCTCTCACCGCGCACCGCCGCCGCCCCGCAACCGTCGCACCGCGCGCGGTTCGTGCTGCTGCTTGGCGTCCGCGCTGGCGTCGGTACCAGCACCCTGGCCGCACATCTGGCCGTGCTCGCCCAGCAGCAGCGCAGCCACGCGGGCGACGATGCCAGGGGAACCGACGGCCTGCTGATGGAGCTGGCGCAGCCGGCGGGCGATCTCGCGCTGTACCTCAACCTCGACAGCCGCTTCCACTACGAAGATGCGCTGCGCAACGCCAGCCGCATCGACGCCACGCTCGCACGCACCGCAATGGCCCGGCACACCAGCGGCCTGGTCCTGCTCGACCGCGCCAGCGGCAGCGATGCGGTGCCGCCCTCCGATCCCGGCGCGCTGCTGCAGCGCCTGCGCGGGGTCTTCACCAGCGTGCTGTGCGATGCCGGCGGTTGCCCGCTGCGCCAGCTGCCGCCCCTGCTGCTGGAACAGGCCGACGAGATCTGGCTGGTGGCCGACACCGCCATCGCCACCCTGGTCTCGCTCGACCATGCCCTCAAGCACCTGAGCGGACAGCGTGAACGCGAAAGCCGGCTGCAGCTGGTGGTCAACCGTCATGACGAACACAGCGGCCTGACCCCCGAACAGATCGCACGCCGCTTCGAACTGCCGCTGCTGGCCACCCTGCCCGAGCGCCCGCGCGTGCGGGCCGCGGCCAGCCACGGTCATCTGCTGCTGCAGGATGCCCCGCGCGATCCGTACCTGCGCGCCCTCGCCCCGCTGGTGGCGCGACTGGACCCGGCCGCCGGCCCGGCCCTGCCGCCCGGCCTGCGGGAAAGACTTGCCCTTGCCCTGGGTGGAACGCCATGGAAGACAAAGTGACCCTGTTTCCCAATGCCATGGTGCGCGCCGTGCTGCCTGACAGCGCACCGGCCAGCCCGCCGTTCGCGCAGACCGAGCAGTACCAGAAGGTGCTGTCTGCCGCGCATGAGCACCTGCTCAACAGCATCGAAGACGAGCGGATCGACATCGACTCCTGGGCGCCGGACACCATCGCGCGCTGGGTGCAGGTGCAGACCGTCAGCTTCATCCAGGAATGGCGCATCCCGATCAACGAGGAGGAGATGCAGGCCGTCGCCCAGGGACTGGTGAAGGAGCTCACCGGTTTCGGCCCGCTGGATGACCTGCTGCATGACCCGACGATCGAGGACATCCTGATCAACGGCTTCAAGGACGTGCATGTCTCGCAGGGCGGCGTGCTGCGGCGCGCGACCCAGCGCTTCACCGACGACACCCACCTGCTGCGCATCCTGCGCCGCATCCTGGCCCCGATCGGCCGCCGCCTGGATGATTCCAATCCGATGGTGGATGCGCGCCTGCCCAACGGCGGCCGCCTCAACGCCATCATTTCGCCGCTGGCCGTGGACGGGCCGATGGTGTCCATCCGCAAGTTCCGCAAGGATCCCTTCACCCCGGACGAACTGCTGGCCAAGGGCACCTTCGACGCACCGATGCAGGCGCTGATCAAGGCCATGGTGCTGGGCCGCTGCAACATCCTGGTCTCCGGCGGCACCAGTTCGGGCAAGACCTCGCTGCTGAACGCGCTGACCAGCTACGTGCCGGAAACCGAGCGCGTCATCACCGTGGAAGACACCGCCGAGCTGTCGCTGAACCATCCGCACGTGGTGCGCCTGGAAAGCCGCGTGGGCGGTGCCGATGGCCATGGTGCGGTCGGCATCCGCGACCTGGTGCGCAACAGCCTGCGCATGCGCCCGGACCGCATCGTGGTCGGCGAGGTGCGTGGCGCCGAGGTGCTGGAAATGCTGCAGGCGATGAACACCGGCCATGACGGTTCGATGGCCACCATCCACGCCAACTCGCCGCGCGACTGCCTGTACCGCATCGAGATGCTGGCTGGCTTTGCCGGCTTCCAGGGCAGCGAGGACAGCCTGCGCCGGCAGATCGCCAGCGCGATCGACTTCATCGTGCAGATCGCGCGACTGCCCAGTGGCCGCCGCGTGCTGGTGTCGATCACCGAGATCACCGGCGTCAGCGACAACCTGATCACCACCCAGGAGATGTTCCGCCACGAAGTGCAGGTGGACGCGAACGGGGCGGAGGTCAACCGCTGGATCGGCCTCGGCTTCCAGCCCCATTCGCGCAAGCTGGAGCCGTTCCGCCAGCAGCTGCGCGAGTCGCTGTACGGAGACTTCTGAAATGGGCACCGCCGCGCTCCTGCTGCTGAGCATCGTGGCCGTGCTGCTGGCTGCGGCCGTGTGGCTGTGGGGCACCGCGCACGGCCGCGAGCAGCGCCAGACCTCGTTGCAGCATGCCGAGCAGCAGCTCGGCCGCGGTGGCAGTACGCCGCTGC
>DOKO01000163.1:426-3018 GCA_003510825.1 Stenotrophomonas sp. | reverse complement strand
GCCTGGGTGCGCGCGCATGGCGCCGCACCGTTGCCGGCCACGGTGCTGCGGCAACTGCAGCTGGAACTGCTGGAAGCATCCAGCGATCGCCAGGCGCAGGTGCGCTGGCAGGATCACGCCATCCAGCAATGGCGTGGCCACGCCTACCTGCTGCCGGCACACCTGCCCGCCCTACCCGCGGACTGGCAGGCCGCGTGGGATGGCCGTGCGCCGCTGCCACTGCCCGATGGCGGGCAGCTGCGCCTGCTCGGCGGCGCGGCGTTTGAGCGGCCCGTGCAGGTGCGTGCGCGGCAGGGTGGCGAACGCATCCTGCTGCCCGGCCGCAGCCATTCACACGCGTTGAAGGACTGCCTGCAGCGCGAGCACCTGGCCCCGTGGCGGCGTGCGCAGCTGCCCCTGCTGTTTGACGGCGGGCAGCTGCTGGCCGCCGCCGACGTGGTGGTTTCCGCGCCCTTGCAGGCCTGGCTGCAGGACCACGATGCACAGTTGCAGTGGCGGCCCGGCGGCTGGTGAATTGACCCCCGCGCGGCAGCCGTCCACACTTGTCGCATGGCCAAGAAGTCCCCCGAAAACGCCTCCCCCGTTGCCCAGTTCGAGCAGTCGCTCGAATCGCTGGAACAGCTGGTGGAGCAGATGGAAACCGGCGAGCTGAGCCTGGAAGCTTCGCTCAGTGCTTACGAACGCGGCGTCGGTCTGTACCGCCAGTGCCAGCAGGCGCTGGAGCAGGCCGAACTGCGCGTGCGCCTGCTCAGCGATCCCGCCCAGCCCGAAACCGCAGAACCCTTCGATCCGCCCAGCCATGACGGCTGAGGCGCAGTTCGCCCGCTGGCGCGACCGTATCGAAAGCCAGCTCGACGCCGCCCTGCCCTCGCCAGCCGATGCGCCGCAACGCCTGCACCAGGCAATGCGCTATTCGGTGCTGGGCGGTGGCAAGCGCATGCGCCCGCTGCTGGTGTATGCCAGCGGCCAGCTGTTCGGCGCACCGCTGGACCAGCTCGATGCCGCTGCCATGGGGGTGGAGATGATCCACGCCTATTCGCTGGTGCATGACGACCTGCCGGCGATGGACGATGACGCCCTGCGCCGTGGCAAGCCCACCACCCATATCGCCTTCGACGAGGCCACCGCGATCCTCGCCGGCGATGCCCTGCAGACCCGTGCGTTCGGCCTGCTGGCCGATGCGCCGCTGCCGGCCGCCCTGCGCGTGGCCTGCCTGCAGACCCTGGCCCACGCCTCCGGTGCGTCCGGCATGTGCGGCGGCCAGGCGCTGGATATCGATGCCACCGGCCAGCAGCAGTCGCTGGCCGCACTCACCCGCATGCATGCGTTGAAGACCGGCGCATTGATCCGCGCCGCGGTGCGCATGGGCGCGCTGTGCGGCCACGCGCCCGAGGCGCAGCTGGCCCAGCTGGATGACTTCGCCGATGCGCTCGGCCTGGCCTTCCAGGTGCGCGATGACATCCTCGATGTCGAAGCCAGTTCCGAGCAGCTGGGCAAGACCGCCGGCAAGGACCAGGCGCAGGACAAGAGCACCTTCCCGGCTCTGCTGGGCATGGACGGTGCCAAGGCGCACCTGCGTGAACTGGCAGCGCGCATGCAGTCGGTGCTGGCCGGCCATGGCGAAGAGGCCGACGCACTGCGTGCGCTGGCGACGCTGGCGGTGGAACGCGATCACTGACCGTACCCGCCGGGCATGGCCCGGCGCTACCGGCGATGCAAACAAAAACGCCCGGCAATGCCGGGCGTTTTCATGTTCACAGGCGGCCGATCTTACTTGATCAGGCGCAGGGTGAACGGGTAACGATAGGTTTCGCCGTTGTTGGACTTCACTGCAGCGATGATGCACAGGACCAGGTTGGCCACGTACACGATCGGCATCAGGATGGCGCCGATGATGACGAAGCTGAGGATCACGCAGACCAGCACCGCGATGGCGACGGTGATCTGGAAGTTCAGCGCTTCCTTGGACTGGTCGGTGACGAAGCCCTTGCCGGCGTCATCCTTGTTGATGAGCCAGATGATCAGGGCACCGATGAAACCGGTGAAGATGCCCAGCAGGTGCGCTGCCAGCGCCATGGTGCGCTGGTCGCTCGGCACGCTCGAGGCGGCCGGCACGTTTTCGAAATCGCTCACGACAAAACTCCTTGTTTTTGGGTGGTCTTGACCGCCCGGCAGCACGCCGGTCGCGTCAGGCGCGCATAGCTTACGCCATCAATGGCATCAATCATTACCGGCGATGGTCATCCGCCCGACCAGGATCGAACCGGTGCGGATGTGCGAGCGCGGGTCGACGTCGCTGCCGACCGCCTCGATGGCGCTGAACATCTCCCGCAGGTTGCCGGCGATGGTGATGCCGTCGACCGGGTACTGGATCTCGCCGTTCTCGACCTTGAAGCCCCCGGCACCGCGCGAATAATCGCCGGTCACCCCGTTCACGCCCTGCCCCATCAGCTCGGTCACCAGCAGGCCCTGGCCCATCTGGCGGGCGATCTCCTGCAGCGAACCGGCGTTGGCCGCCAGCTGCAGGTTGTGCACGCCGCCAGCATTGGCGGTGGTCTGCAGGCCCAGCTTGCGCGCCGAATAGCTGCCCAG
>DOKO01000163.1:0-222 GCA_003510825.1 Stenotrophomonas sp. | reverse complement strand
GCCCAGCACGTAGCGCTGCAGCACACCGTCACGGACCAGGGCCGAGGCCCGGGTAGCCACGCCGTCGCCATCGAAGGCCGCCGAGCGCAGGCCGCGGCGCAGGTGCGGCAGCTCCTCGATCTGCATCCAGTCCGGGAACAGCTGCTGTCCCACGCTGTCCAGCAGGAAGCTGGCCTGGCGGTACAGGGCACCGCCGGACACCGCCGACAGCAGGTGGCCGAC
>DOKO01000164.1:3066-3247 GCA_003510825.1 Stenotrophomonas sp. | reverse complement strand
CCCGGCGGCTTTGCCTCAATTCAACAACATGCCCAAGCGCTGTGCCGCCTCGCGCAGGCGCGGCAGCAGCTGGGTCTGCATCACGCCCAGGCCGACGCGGCCTGCCTGGGTGCCGATGTTCAGCGCGGCCACCACCTCGCCGCTGCGCGAACGCACCGGCACGGCGATCGAGCGCAGGCCG
>DOKO01000164.1:0-2852 GCA_003510825.1 Stenotrophomonas sp. | reverse complement strand
ACGGCGATCGAGCGCAGGCCGATCTCCAGCTCCTGGTCGACCAGCGAGACGCCTTCGCGACGCACCTTTTCCAGCAGGTCGAGGAAGTCGTCCATGCGGGTGACCGTGCGTTCGGTACGCGGCCGCAGCGGATTGCGTTCCAGGTAGCCTTCCAGCGTGTCGCGCGGCAAGGCCGCCAGCAGGACACGGCCCATCGAGGTGCAGTACGCCGGCAGGCGGCTGCCCGCACGCAGGCCGATCGACATGATGCGCACGGTTTCCGCGCGCGCCACGTACAGGATGTCATCGCCGTCGAGCACGCCCAGCGAGCAGGATTCGTGCACGTCATCGCGCAGGGCATCCAGTACCGGTTGCGCCGCCGCCGTCATCGACGAGGAGGCGACATAGGCGCCGCCCATGCCCAGCACGCGCGGCAGCAGCACGAAGCCACGGCCCTGTTCGCCGACGTAACCCAACTTTTCCAGCGTGTACAGCACGCGCCGTACCGCTGCGCGCGAGATGCCCGTATCGGTGCTGATCTGCGACATCGTCACTTCGCGCGGGTGCTGCGAGAACACGCTCAGCACGGCGAGGCCGCGGCCGAGCGAGGTCATGAAATCCGGATCGCCCTGGTTGTCCTGGATCTGCTGCATCAGCTCATGGGCCAGGCCGCGATCCTGCGGTGGCGCAGGCGGGCGCTTGGGACGACGGCTGGGAGGAACGGCAGGCATGGCAGCAGCTTTCATCAGGTTCGACCTTGCATGGTAAGCGCTGGAACCGGCAACCGGTACCCACGCGGCGCAGCCTGGCAGGCTGCACCGCGTGGCACGGCTTACTTGCGCTCGGGCAGCGCGTAGGCGATCACGTAGTCGCCACGGTCCGGCGACTGGCGTGCGCCACCGGCGGAAATCACCACGTACTGGCGACCGGTTTTCGGCGAGACGTAGGTCATCGGCGTGCCCTGGCTGCCGACCGGCATGCGGGCCTTCCACACTTCCTCGCCGGTGCGGCTGTCGTAGGCGCGCAGGTAGTAATCCTGCGTACCGGCGAAGAACAGCAGGCCCGACTGCGTGGACAGCGAACCGCCCAGGGTCGGCATGCCGATCGGAATCGGCAGGCCCATCTTGATGCCCATCGGCCCGGTGTCCTTCACCGTGCCGACCGGCACCTGCCAGACCAGCTGGCGGGTGGCCAGGTTGATGGCCGACATCGTGCCGAACGGCGGCTTCTGGCAGGGAATGCCCAGCTTGGACAGGAAGCGGTCGCGCAGCGAGCCGTACGGCGTACCGGTCTGCGAAGCCGCACCCATTTCCACGCCACCGGCGCCGCTGGTCATCTGCGCACGCGGGATCAGCTTGGTCCACAGGCCCAGGCGCATGTCATTGACGAACAGGTAGCCGGTGGTCGGGTCGACCGAGGCACTGCCCCAGTTCATGCCACCCAGCGAACCCGGCCACTGCAGCGCGAGGTCTTCGCCCGGCGGCGTGTACATGCCGTCGTAGCGGAACTGCTTGAACTGGATGCGGCACAGCATCTGGTCGATCGGGGTCGCCCCCCACATGTCCGACTCGGTCAGCGTCTGCGCGCCGATCTGCGGCAGGCCCACCGACAGCGGCTGGGTCGCGGCATAGCGTTCCCCTTCGGCATTGCCCTGCGGTGCGGGGATGTTGCGCACTTCGCTGATCGGCACGCCGGTCTGGCGGTTGAGCATGAAGATCTGCCCGGCCTTGGTGATCTGCAGCAGGGCCGGCAGGGTGCCGCCCTTGCCGTCCGGCACGTCGGTCAGGGTCGGCTGCGCCGGCAGGTCGTAATCCCACAGATCGTGGTGCACGGTCTGGTAGACCCAACGCTCCTTGCCGGTGGCGACGTCCAGCGCGACCACGGCCGAGCTGTACTTGTCATCCTGCGGGGTGCGCTCGCCGGCCCACTGGTCCGGCGTGGTGTTGCCGGTGGGCAGGTAGACCAGGCCCAGCTGCGGGTCGTAGGCCATCGAGGTCCACACGTTCGGCGTGGCGCGCGTGTAGTGGATCGACGGATCCAGCGGCACGTCCGGGGTTTCCTTCGACAGGTCCCAGACCCAGGCCAGCGCGCCGGTACGCACGTTGTACGCACGCACCACGCCGGACGGTTCACCCACTTCGATGTTGTCGGCCACACGGCCGCCGACCACGATCAGATCGCCGGCCACCAGCGGCGCGGCAGTAAGGGTGTAGAAGCCGGGCTTGATCTCGCCCATGCCGGTCTTCAGGTCGACCACGCCGTTGCTGCCGAAGTCCGGGCACAGCGCGCCGGTTTTGGCATCCAGCGCGAACAGGCGCGCATCGATGGAGGTCATCAGGATGCGCTTTTCGCACAGGGCCGGGCCGGCGCTGGCAGTGTCGGTGGCCGGCTGCGGCGCGGGTGCCGGCGCAGCCGTCGTTGCCGCTGCCGGTGCCGTGGTCGCATCGAAGTAGCCCAGGCCACGGCAGCGCTGCCAGTTCGGCGCGGTGGCCTTGGGATCGAAGGCCCAACGCTGCTTGCCGGAGTCGGCGTCGATGGCGATGACCTGGTTGTGCGGGGTGCACAGGTACAGGGTGTCGCCGATCTGCAGCGGGGTGTTCTGGTCCTCGGCACCGAAGCCGTTGCTTTCCGGCACGTCACCGGTGTGCGCGGTCCAGGCGACCTGCAGTTCCTTCACGTTGGCCGGGGTGATCTGGTCCAGCGCGGCGAAGCGGGTGCCGGCGGTGGTGTTGCCCCAGTGCATCCAGTCGCGCTGTTCAGCGCCCTTGGCCACCGGCACCACCGGCGGCGTGGTGCCCTGTGCGGTCTGCACCGGGCGCGGCTGGAAGGCGGAGAAGGCCGTGCCCAGCAGGCCGACCAGCAGCAGGGCAGCG
>DOKO01000029.1:4676-5077 GCA_003510825.1 Stenotrophomonas sp. | reverse complement strand
CAAGCTTTCCCATGTATGTGGACAGCCGTTGCGTGCAGGGCAGTGACACGCCGACGGTGAAGAACGGCCAGGCGCAGTGGCGCTGGCGCTACCAGCGCCGCGACCCGATGCAGGCGCAGAACTGGGCCGCGGCCGTCTGGGAGTTCGGCCCGAACATCATGGCCAGCACGTTCCGTGACTGGGCCCAGGTCGGGCATGCGTACCAGGTCAAGGCCGGCGAAGCGGCCCAGGTGACGCCGCAGATCCAGGCGCTGGCCGATGAAGTGACTGCCGGCATCAGCGACCGCAAGGCGCAGGCCGATGCCCTGTACCGCTGGGTGGCGCAGAACATCCGCTACGTGGCCGTGTACCTGGGCAATGGCGGGCTGGAGCCGAACAGCGCGCAGAGCATCCTCGACAAC
>DOKO01000029.1:4192-4391 GCA_003510825.1 Stenotrophomonas sp. | reverse complement strand
GGACCACGTGGTGATCCTGGAAGCGCTGCTGGCGGCGAAGGGCATTGCCAGCTCTCCGGTGCTGATCGGTGCGGGTGGTGGCCCGACGCTGCCGAAGATTCCGGTGCTGGGGCGCTTCAACCACGCCATCACCTACGTGCCCGAGTTCGATCTCTACCTGGATTCGACCAGCGCCTGGGCGCGCTTCGGCCAGCTGCCC
>DOKO01000029.1:0-3917 GCA_003510825.1 Stenotrophomonas sp. | reverse complement strand
GCTTCGGCCAGCTGCCCGACGGCGACCTCGGTGCACCGGTGCTGCGCACCCGTGACGCGACGTTGGCGCGTACCCCGGCCAACGATCCGCAGCGCAACGCTACGGCGATGGACGTGCGCTTCACCTTCGATGCGCAGGGCAACCTGCGTGGCGAGACCGTGCCGCAGCTGAGCGACAACGCCGAGATCGGCATGCGTGCGCAGTTCGCCCAGCTCAACGCGCAGAACCGCGCGCGTGCCGAGGAGTCGATCATGGCCGCCTCCGGCTTCGATGGGCGCGGCCAGCTGCAGCTGCAGGGCGTGCCGGTCGACCTGACCCATCCGTTCGGCTACCGGATGGCCTTCCAGGCCGAGGACTACGTGGACTTCAGCGTGGCCGGCGGCATGGCCGTGCCGGACCCGCCGGGCGGCGAATCGGTGCGTGGCCTGTACGCCACGGCGTCGGCGCCTGCCAATGAAACCCCGTTCTACTGCAATGCCAGCCTGCGCGAAGAGACCTACCGCCTGCAGTTCCCGGGCAGCGTGCCGATCATCGCCATCCCGCAGAGCCAGCATTTCAGCAATGCCGCCGGTGACTACCGGGTGGACTGGGCGCGGGAAGGGCAGGAGGTGATCGTCCACCACCGCCTGCAGCAGAACGCCGTGCGCGGCACCGATGCCCTGTGCCAGCCGCAGGATTATCCGGCGTTCCGGGCGCTGTACCGCGAAGTGCGGCGCGGCTTCCGCGGGCAGGTGCTGTACGGCAGATTGCCGGGCACGTCTGGCTGAATCGCCGATGCACGTGCGGGGCGGCATAATGTCGCCCTGATCGCCCATTCATCTTTGCCCGGGCACACTGGCTCCCAACCTTCCTGGCGCATGCGCCCACAGGATTCCTGCATGAACATCCGCTTCCGTCGTTTCCTCGCCACCACCACCCTGGCCGTGGCCTGCGCCGCTGCCGGCAGCGCCTGGGCGGGCGCCCGCGATGACCTGAAGACTTTCACCAGTGGCCTGAAGGGCCTGGATGGTCAGTTCAGCCAGCAGGTGTTCGACAGCCGCGGCAAGGTGAAGGAATCGACCAGCGGCCGCGTGGCCCTGTCGGCGCCGCGCCTGTTCCGCTGGGAATATGTGCGCCCGCACGAACAGCTGATCGTGGCCGACGGCAAGAAAGTCTGGATGTACGAGCCGGACCTGGAGCAGGCCACCGTGCGCGAGCAGGGCAAGGAAGAGCAGAACAGCCCGCTGACCGCGCTGATCAACCCGGCGTTGCTGGAACAGCAGTACGACCTGAGCGAGGAAGCCGCCAAGCGTGACGGCCTGCAGTGGCTGTCGCTGTCGCCGAAGCGCGATACCGAGGCCAGCTTCCAGTACGCCGCGCTGGGCTTCAACGCGCAGGGCCTGGCCAAGATGGAAATCACCGACGCCGTCGGCCAGCGCACCGTCATCACCTTCAGCGGCTGGAAGCGCAACCCGGGCTTCGCCGCCGGCACCTTCAGCTTCACCCCGCCGAAGGGCACCGACGTCATCGGTAATTGATAAGGGTCGCCGGGCATGGTCCGGCGCTACCCGCTCTGGTGGGTGCCAACCGTTGGTTGGCACGCTCTTGATCTGCTTTGGTAGGTGTCAACCTTGGTTGACACGATCCTGATCTGCCGGCCAGCGGACGGCACTACCCGTTGTCCGGATGGACGATGACCTGCCACGTGTCGCCATCAAATCGCATCAGGTCCCAAGGGGTCAGGACCCACAGCACGCTACCCACGGCGCTGATGTCAACGATCGTCGCACCGCGCAGTTCGTCCGGAACGTCTTCCAGCAAGGGTTCAACCGTGCCGGTTGCAATGCTGTAGACGTACAACCCTGAATTCTCCGAGCCGATGTAAACCTGTTGCCTGTACTGGCATGCAGAGTTGAAGTCGATCTCCTCACTGACGTCGTGCCGTAGGCGCTCAAATCCCTTAGAGATGTCGCCGGTGACGATGGTGCCTTCGGTTCCGACGATGACGTAGCTGCCATGTTCAGTCCGGCAGGCATGCAACAGCTCAGCAGTGGTGACGGACTCCGGGAGTGTCCAGTCAACGCCGTCCCAGTGTGCAATCAGACCGTTGGAGCCTATGGCGTAGAGGTCAGTAAAGCCCGTCCCGCAGAGGTCATTTACGCTGCCCGCGCGGAATTTGGCGAGTCGCTGGTTGAGCCCTCCATCCTTCTGGACCTCGGTCATGTGCGCGCGCCAATCCGCGAATCGTCGGCGAAGCTCCGCGTCGCGTTCCATTGGATCTGAAGGGGGCGCGGGAACATCACCCAGTTCGATCAGATGGGAGGTGTACTCGAGCCAGTTGTCGAAATCATCCAGCTCCGGGTCGTCGTCGCACTCTCCGCGCTGGGGCTCCGGAAAGTGGGTTGGAAGCTGCCGCCATCCGCCTGTCCCGCGGTGATGAATCTGTCCTGCTGTGCCACTGCAGAACAGATCGTCCCCCAGCAATCGCAGGCAAGTAAGGCCTCCGCAGAAGCCGGCGCCTTCAGCAGGAACGTATTCGATCGTGGCCCCGGCGCGAGAGTAGTGTTCTAGTTGCCCATGGAAATCCAGGGCAAGCACGCGACGGGGGCGACCGCCTTCCTCCTCCGGGACAAGCTGTGTGGACATGACCTGGAAGTCCTGCAGGTCGTGGTGGAACCACTCCTCGCTGGGGGTGCGGCCGAAAATGAACATCCGGGAGGGCGGGCCGGGATCCGGGTCGTAGCACTCATGGCCTGGTCCAATCGCCGCGGCCAGATAGTAGATATCCGCGTCGACCGCGCAGCCAGCAATGAATTCAAGAACGTTGGATTGGGGCTGGCGCACCGCGCGCCTCCTCGATCAGCCAAACCCCGTAGTCTCGGTCGCTGGCATCCGCGCGTGATGGGGGAGAAGGACCCTTTCAGGGCAATCAGGTACTTACGCGACGGTGGAGCAGATGGGCAAGAGGGCGTTTCCGACAGGTTTGCGGCTGCCGGCCAGCGGCCGGCATTACCAGACATCGCGTGTCGCCCGCCGGGCATGGCCCGGCGCTACCAACGGGTGGCGCGGTACAATGATCGGGTGCCAAGACATCGTTCCACTTCATTCCCCGGCCCCGATCTGCTGAGCGTAGATCGGGATCATCTGCGCCCGCTGGCCGAGCGCATGCGCCCGCGCGCCCTCGACGAAATGGTCGGGCAGAAGCGCCTGCTGGCGCCGGAAAGCGCGCTGCGGCGTGCGGTCGAATCCGGACGCGTGCATTCGATGATCCTGTGGGGTCCGCCGGGCTGCGGCAAGACCACGTTGGCCCTGCTGCTGGCCGAATATTCCGACGCCGAATTCCGTGCGATCTCCGCCGTGCTGTCCGGCTTGCCGGAAGTGCGCCAGGTGCTGGCCGAGGCGGCGCAGCGGTTCGCCGAAGGCCGACGCACCGTGCTGTTCGTGGATGAAGTGCATCGCTTCAACAAGGCGCAGCAGGATGCGTTCCTGCCGCATATCGAGCGCGGCACCATCCTGTTTGTCGGCGCCACCACCGAGAACCCGTCGTTCGAACTGAACTCGGCGCTGCTGTCGCGCTGCCGCGTGCACGTGCTGGAAGGCGTCTCGCCCACCGACATCGTCGAGGCGCTGGAGCGTGCGCTGGGTGATCGCGAGCGCGGGCTGGGCGAAGAACGCATCGAAGTGGCGCCCGAGCTGCTGCTGGAAATCGCCACGGCTGCCGACGGCGACGTGCGCCGCGCGCTTACCCTGCTGGAAATTGCCGCCGAGCTGGCGGGCGGGGAGGGTGGTCGCATCACCCCGCAGACCCTGACCCAGGTACTGGCCGATCGCACGCGCCGTTTCGACAAGGGCGGCGAGCAGTTCTACGACCAGATTTCGGCACTGCACAAGTCCGTGCGCAGCTCCAACCCGGATGCCGCGCTGTACTGGCTGACCCG
>DOKO01000035.1:683-4480 GCA_003510825.1 Stenotrophomonas sp. | reverse complement strand
GACGAATACCTGCCCGACTACGGCGTGGCCTGGCTGCAGACGGCGGCGATGCGCTGGATGCGCCGCTTCCACAACCAGGCCGATGCCACCCTGGTGCCGACCCGCGAACTGCAGCAGTTCCTCACCGACCAGGGCTTCGAGCGGGTGCGCCTGCTGGCCCGCGCCGTCGACAGCCAGCAGTTCGAACCCAGCCGGCGCGACCCGGCACTGCGCGAGGAATGGGGCGTCGATGGCAACGGCCTGGTCGCCATCTACGTCGGCCGCATCGCCGCCGAGAAGAACCTCGGCCTGGCGGTGAAGGCCTTCCGCCGCCTGCAGCAGGTGCGGCCGAAAGCGCGCTTCGTGTTCGTCGGCGACGGCCCGGCGCGCGAGAAGCTGGCCCACGAGAATCCCGATTTCATCTTCTGCGGCATCCAGCGCGGCGACGCCCTGGCCCGCCACTTCGCCAGCGGCGACCTGTTCCTGTTCCCCAGCCGCAGCGAGACGTTCGGCAACGTGACCCTGGAAAGCATGGCCTGCGGCCTGGCCACGGTGGCCTTCGATTACGGCGCCGCGCGCGAGTACCTGCGCAATGGTGAAAACGGCGCGGCGGTGGATACCGACGAGGCGTTCGTCGAGGCGGCCGTGCAGCTGGCCAGCGACGATGCGCTGCGCCGCGAGCTGGGCAGCAACGCCGCCCGTGCGATGAAGCGCCTGCACCCGCAGCAGGTGGTGGCCGAATTCGAAACGCTGCTGGCCGAACTGGCCCAGGCACGGAGGACCGGACATGCGCACAACGCCGCTTGAAGGACTGGCCGGCCGCGAAGCACGACTGTGCCGCCGGGCAAACCACTACTGCCGGCGCCGCCGTGTGCGCCGCCTGTTCTCGGTCATCAGCCGGCTGGGTGATGGCGTGTTCTGGTACGTGCTGATGGGCGCACTGGTGCTGGTCGATGGCTTCGACGGCCTGCGCGCGTCGGTGCACATGGCCGCCACCGGCCTGGCCGCCCTGCTGCTGTACAAGGGCCTGAAGCGCTGGACCCGGCGCCCGCGGCCGTACGCGGCCGACCTGCGCATCCGCGCCTGGGTGGCACCGCTGGACGAGTTCAGCTTCCCCTCCGGCCACACCCTGCACGCGGTGTCGTTCACCATCGTGGCGCTGGCCTACTACCCGTGGCTGGCGCCGTTGCTGGTGCCGTTCACCTTCGGCGTGGGCCTGTCGCGCGTGGTGCTGGGCCTGCACTACCCGAGCGACGTGCTGGCGGCCACCGGCATCGCCGCGCTGCTGGCCGCGGCCAGCCTGGCCTGGCTGCCGCTGCCGGTATGATTCCGGGGGTCGGATCCCTTTCCTGCGGAAAGGGCCCTGACCCCGGCACGACGCGGCGAGCCTATGCCCTAGAATGCCAGCATGACGACGCTGTTCATTTCCGATCTGCACCTGGACCCCAGCCGTCCAGCCATCACCGACCTGTTCCTGCGCTTCCTGCGCGAGGACGCGCCCGGCGCGGACGCGCTGTACATCCTGGGCGACCTGTTCGAAGCCTGGATCGGCGATGACACGCCTTCGCCGGCCGCCGACGCGGTGGCCGATGCGCTGAAGGTGCTGTCCGACAGCGGCGTGCCGGTGTTCTTCATGCGTGGCAACCGCGATTTCCTGCTGGGCGAGGACTACGCCCGCCGCGCCGGCCTGCGCATCCTGCCCGACCCGTGCGTGATCGAGCTGTACGGCCGTGCGGTGATGCTGCAGCACGGCGACCTGCTGTGCACCGATGACATCCCCTACCAGCAGTTCCGCGCGCAGACCCGCGACCCGGTGTTCCAGGCGCAGTTCCTGTCGCAGCCGCTGGCCGCGCGCATTGCGTTCGCGCAGAAGGCGCGCGATGCCAGCCAGGCACGCCAGTCGGAGATGAAGCAGGGTGACCGCGCGCAGTTCGAGACGGTCACCGACGTGGCCCCGGCCGAAGTGGAGGCGACTTTCGTGCGCCATGGCGTGGACACGATGATCCACGGCCACACCCATCGCCCGGCCATCCACACGCTGCAGGCCGGCGGCCGCAGCTGCACCCGCATCGTGCTGGGCGACTGGTACGAACAGGGTTCGGTCCTGCGCGTGGATGCCGACGGCTGGCGCCTGGATTCGCTCAAGCGCGAATGACGGATTGCCGGGTGCCCACCAAGGTTGGCATCTACCAGAGCGCGCAGGCCGGTAGACGCCGACCTTGGTCGGCGGGTGCCATCCGGTAACCGCCTCAGCGGAAGCCGGCCACCGTCTGCTTGGTGGTGACCAGTACGCGCTGGTTGTCGGCCGAACTGGCAATGCCCATCGGGATGCCGTTGTAGCTGATGTTCGGGTTGGACCAGTAGTTCAGGCGCGGGCAGCCACGGGTGCAGTCATAGGCCATGATCGTGCGCCAGCCGGTACCGCTGGCCGGCTCGTAACGGTAGCCGTGGCCGAACGCATACGGCGAGGTGCTCGGATCGTTGGCGATGTCATGCCGGGCACTCTGCAGGTGGCCGATCTCGTGCGCGAAGGAGTAGTAGCCCGTCGCGCAGTCCCAGTACACCGCCGCGAACGCCGTCGCCGCGGTTGAACCAATGCCCGAGGCCAGGCCGCAGTAGCTGGTGTTGTTGATCAGCAGCACGCCGACATCCGCCGTGGTGGCGTTGCGGCTGGCATGGATGCTGTCCATGTAACCGTCGCTGGTGTTGCGGAAGCGGGTGAGGTCGGTGGTGAAGTTGCCCGACTCGGTGTAGCTGGTGGTTTCATAACCGGCCAGCTGCATGGTGATGCCGACGTTGCTGTTGGCATACCCCTGGTTGGATTCGGCCACTGCCAGCTGCACCAGCGACTGCATGTTGCCGCCGTAGGCCGCCACCGCCGCATTGGTGGCCACCACCAGCACGCGGATGGTGGCCGGCGTGCCCGACGAGGCCTGGGCGATGCCGAGGCGTTCACTGTCCCCCATCGGAATCTTCGGCAGCTGGTTGTAGTCGGCCGGATGATCGGCCGGCATCCGGGTTTCATCCACCGCCACCAGGATATGGCGGTCGCCCAGCGGACGCAGGCGGTACAGCTTGCCGTCCTTGCGGATCGAGCCGGTGAGGGTGTTGCCCGAGCGCACCACGATCAGCGAATTGCCCGGGTCGTCCTGGCCGTTGGAGGTGGCCTTCTGCAGACGGTCGGAGGGCGTGCGGATCTGCCCGTACCAGACGCTGCCGCCATCGGGCAGTGACTCGACCTTGCTGCGGATCGCCTGCACCTTCTGCCCCAGCAGCTCGAATTCCAGCTGCGGCTGCGCGGTGGCGGCCGCATCGATGCGTACTTCCTGCACGGTGGCGGTGGACGGCGTGGACAGCAGCCGGGCCAGCGCGGGATCACTGCCGGCCGAAGCGCGGCTGAGGATGGTCACCGGTTCAAACAACGGCGCGGCACTGGCCGCCGCCGCCACCGAAAGGCCCAACAACACGCCAACCGCCGTTCTACCCATCGATCTGGACATCATTCTGGTCGCTCCTGAAGTGAGGTGGACAGCCTTGATGCATCACGACCCGGTTTGCCGGGTCTGGCCATTCGGCCCGTCCGGCGCATGTGAATTCAATAGAAGATGCCTGTGGGAATCCGGATCTGTGATGGAGCGCAGCAGCGTTCAGTCAGGTAAAAAGCGGCAGTACACTTCGCCAACACGCAGCTTTCGCGCCACCGTGACGTGGCCACGACGGGGAATGCACATGGCACCAGGGCAGCACCAGGCAGACACCGGCGCCGACCCCGGCGTGCTGCATGTCGGCCTGTTCTTCGACGGCACCCGCAACAACGC
>DOKO01000035.1:0-487 GCA_003510825.1 Stenotrophomonas sp. | reverse complement strand
CGACGGCACCCGCAACAACGCGCACAACCTCGCACGCGGGCGCCCGCAGGCCCCGCAGCCGCGCCCTGCCCTGCTGCGTGCCGACGACGACTCGACCTACCAGAGCCGGCTGACCAGCAGCTACGACAACGGCACCACCAACATCACCCGGCTGTACCAGCTGTACCCGGACAGCCGGCGCTCGCCCGGGGTCGGCGCATCGCTGGCGATCTACATCGAAGGCGTCGGCACCCGCGACGATGCCGAGGATGACCTGATCGGGCTGGCGTTCGGCGTGGGCGCCAGCGGCGTGCGCGCCAAGGTGCAGCGCGCGTTGCAGGTGCTGCTGCCGGCTGCCCTGGCCGCACTCGCGGCCAAGGCGCACACCCCGCTGCACAGCGTGCAGGTGGATCTGTTCGGTTACTCGCGGGGCGCAGCGGCGGCGCGCGATGTCGCCAACCAGCTGCGTGGCTGGGACGGCGCGCGCTGGCGTCAGCTGCTGCGGCAA
>DOKO01000034.1 GCA_003510825.1 Stenotrophomonas sp. | reverse complement strand
TCCTGGTACAGCGAGCAGGAAGGCAGCTCGACCACGGTGACCATCGACGAGAAGTACGCCAAGGACATCAAGGCGCTGCAGGAGGAGATCCGCAAGGGCCTGCCGAAGTCGGCGCGTACCGATTACTTCGTCGGCAACCAGGGCGGCGATGGTGGCAACGGCAACCAGGGCGTGCAGGTGCAGCTGGTGGGTGATTCCAGCAGCATGCTGCAGGAGATCGGCCAGGAAGTGCTGCCGCTGCTGGCCCAGCGCCCCGAGCTGCGCGACGTGCGCATCGACAATGGCGAGAAGGGTGGCGAGCTGAAGGTGCACGTCGACCGCGAGCGCGCCGCTGCGTTCGGCTTCAACGCCGAGCAGGTGGCCAGCTTCGTCGGCCTGGCCCTGCGGGGTGCGCCGCTGCGCGAGTTCCGTCGTGGCGACAATGAAGTGCCGGTATGGGTGCGCTTTGCCGGCGCCGAGCAGAGCAGCCCCGAAGACCTGGCCAGCTACAGCGTGCGTACCGGCGATGGCCGCAGCGTGCCGCTGCTCAGCCTGGTCAGCGTGGACGTGGGTTCCTCGGCCACCCAGATCGGCCGCACCAATCGCCAGACCACCCTGACCATCAAGGCCAACCTGGCCGAGAAGGTCACCGCACCCGATGGCCGCAAGGCCATGGAAGCGGTGCTCACGCCGATGAGCTTCCCGGCCGGCTATGGCTTCACCTTCGATGGCGGTGACTACGGCAACGACAACGAAGCGATGCAGCAGATGGTGTTCAACCTGCTCATCGCGCTGGTGATGATCTACGTGGTGATGGCGGCGGTGTTCGAGTCGCTGTTGTTCCCGGCGGCGATCATGAGCGGCGTGCTGTTCTCGATCTTCGGTGTGTTCTGGCTGTTCTGGATCACCGGTACCTCGTTCGGCATCATGTCCTTCATCGGCATCCTGGTGCTGATGGGCGTGGTGGTGAACAACGGCATCGTGATGATCGAGCACATCAACAACCTGCGCCGCGGCGGCATGGGCCGCACCCAGGCGCTGGTGGAAGGCTCACGCGAGCGCCTGCGGCCGATCATGATGACGATGGGCACGGCGATCCTGGCGATGGTGCCGATCTCGCTGACCAATACGCAGATGTTCGGCGATGGCCCGGAATACGCCCCGATGGCGCGCGCGATTGCCGGCGGCCTGGCGTTCTCCACCGTGGTCAGCCTGCTGTTCCTGCCGACCATCTACGCGGTGCTGGATGACCTGCGCAGTGCGGTCACGCGCCTGATCCGGCGTGCGCGCGGCCTGGAACTGGTAGAGCCGGGCGCTGCCCGGTTGTGAAGCGCGACAAAGTGTTTGTGGTGGGGGGAGACCGGTCGTAGCGGGGCGGTCTCCCCCGTTTTTTTTTCGTCGGGCGTGGCCGTGCCAACCAAGGTTGGCAGCTACCTTTCGCCGCGTCGCGGCGCCGCCCGAGCATGGGCTCGGGCGCTACCTGTCCGGTCGCGCAGGACAACCGGTAGCGCCGGGCCATGCCCGGCGGGGCGCGGCAATCAGCCCGCGACCTGGCCCCACACCTTGCCGGCGGTCAGCCACAGGCCGAGCATGCTGCCCAGGTTGGTCAGCATGAAGGTCAGCACCACGCGGGTGACGCGGTTGCGGTACCAGCCCTTCAGGCTCTGCGCATCGTCGCGCAGCTTGAGGAAATCCTCATAGGCCGGCTTGCGCAGGCGCGCTTCGACCAGCGCCGAGAACGCACCGGTCGGAATGCTCAGGCGGAACGGCTTGAATGGTGCCACTGCGATCGCGGTCAGGATGCTCAGCGGGTGGCTGCCGGCCAGCAGGCAGCCGATACCGGCCAGGCCGCCGGTGTACATCGCCCACGTCGCCAGCAGTTCAGTGCCAACGCCCAGGCCGCCACGGTAGAAGCCCACGCCCACACCGGTGATCACGATGGCCAGGATGGCCAGGGTGAACCACGGAATGTTGCGCTTCTTCGGCACCGCTTCCAGCTCCGCACGCAGCGGCGCCGGTTCGACGGTATCGGTTTCCAGGTAGCGGGCCAGGCCGGCCAGATGCCCGGCGCCGACCACGGCCAGCACTTCGCGCAGCTGCGGGTCGTGTTCCTCACGCAGGCGCGTGGCCATGTAGCGGTCGCGCTCGCCGATGATGGTTTCGTACAGCGCCGGGCTTTCGCTGGCGAACTCGCCAAAGCTCGATTCCAGCATGTCGCCCTGCTTGAGCTTCTCGATCTCGTTCTCGCCCACTTCCTCCGAGGAGAACAGGCCGGCGCCGAGACCGGCCACCAGCTTCAGCTTGCCGAAGAAGCCAAGACGCTGCGAGGCGCGGCGGAAGGTCAGGCCGACTTCGCGGTCGATCAGCTGCACCGGCAGGCCGCGCTCGCGCGCAAGGTCCACCGCGCGCTTCAGCTCCGCACCGGGCTCGATGCCCAGCTGTTCGGCGAGGCGGCGCTGGTAGGCCGACAGCGCCAGGTTGGCGGCAAACAGGGCCACGCGGCCCTTGCGGATCACCTCCACCAGGTCCAGCTTGGCCAGCGTATCCGGGTCGCTCAGCGCCTGCAGACGCTGCGGGTCCAGCTCGACCGCCACGGCATTGAAGCGGCCGCTGTCGATGGCCTTTTCCACCGCCTCGACGCTGGCGTGGGAAACGTGGGCGGTGCCCAGCAGGGTGTAACGCACGCCGTCGCGTTCAACAACGCGCACCGGCTGGCCGGCGAACAGGTCGTCGCCGGTTTCGGGAAGGGTTTCAGTCATGGATTCATTCATTGGAAGGTGCGGTGTCGGCGCCATCGCCGAGCGCGCGCTGCATCTGCACGGTGTCCAGCCAACGGCCGTGCTTGCGGCCCAGGCCCTTGAACACGCCCACCAGGTGGAAGCCGAAGCGTTCGTGCAGCTTGATGGAAGCAGTATTGGTCGGCTCGCCGATCACCGCCACCATCTGCCGGTAGCCGCGCGCCACGCAGGCGTCGATCAGCGCCTGCAGCAGGCCGGTGCCCACGCCCTTGCCCTGGAAGGCGGCATCGACGTAGACCGAGTTCTCCACGGTCCACTGGTAGGCGACGCGGGTGCGGTAGGTATTGGCGTAGGCGTAGCCCGCGACCTGGCCGTCGATCTCGGCGACCAGGTAGGGGAAGCCCCGGTCGAGCATGTCGCGCATGCGGCGCAGCATCTCGGCCTGGTCGGGCACGTCGTACTCGTAGGTGTTGACGAAGTCGGTGACTTCCACCGCGTAGATCGCGGTGATCGCAGCGATGTCGGCCGGGCCGGCATCACGGATGAGGACGGCCATGGCAGGTCTCCGGCTCAGTCGATGTAGCGCTTGAGCAGGTCACCGTACGCATCGATGCGACGGTCGCGCAGGAACGGCCAGATGCGACGCACATGCTCACTGCGCTGCAGGTCCACGTCGCAGACCAGCACGGTGGCATCGGTGCCGGCTTCGGCGATGAATTCGCCCTGCGGGCCGAGCACGTGGCTGTTGCCCCAGAACTGGATGCCCGATGCGCCCAGCGGCGAAGCTTCGTGGCCCACGCGGTTGCAGCTCAGCACCGGCAGGCCGTTGGCCACGGCGTGGCCGCGGTGGCTCAGCACCCAGGCGTCGCGCTGGCGGGTCTTCTCGTCCTGCACGTCGTCCGGGTCCCAGCCGATGGCGGTGGGGTAGAGCAGCAGTTCGGCACCGGCCAGCGCCATCAGGCGCGCCGCTTCCGGGTACCACTGGTCCCAGCACACCAGCACGCCAAGGCGGCCCACCGAAGTGTCGATCGGGGTGAAGCCGATGTCGCCCGGGGTGAAGTAGAACTTTTCGTAGAAGCCCGGATCATCCGGGATGTGCATCTTGCGGTACTTGCCCAGCAGGGTGCCGTCCTTCTCGAAGACCACGGCGGTGTTGTGGTACAGGCCGGCGGCGCGGCGTTCGAACAGCGAGCCGACCAGCACCACACCATGCTTCTTCGCCAGTGCGCCCAGGCGCTCGGTGCTCGGGCCGGGAATCGGCTCGGCCAGGTCGAACTCGTCGACCGACTCGTGCTGGCAGAAGTACGGGCCGTTGTGCAGTTCCTGCAGCAGCACCAGTTTCGCACCCTGCGCAGCCGCCTCGGCCACGCGTGCTTCGATCACCGCCAGGTTGGCGGCGGCATCACCGTGGTTGCGCTCCTGGATCAGGGCGACGG
>DOKO01000211.1:929-2694 GCA_003510825.1 Stenotrophomonas sp. | reverse complement strand
CGTCAACACCAAGCAGGTGGTGCGGGTCCGCAATCCGTTCTTCAACGACCCGTTCTTCCGCCGCCTGTTCCCCGACGTGCCGCAGGAACGCATCAATGAATCGCTCGGTTCGGGCGTCATCATCGACGCCAGCGAAGGCTTGGTGCTGACCAACCACCACGTCATCGACAACGCCGACGACGTGCAGGTGACCCTGGCCGACGGGCGCACGGTGAAGGCCGAGTTCCTCGGTTCGGACCGCGATACCGACATCGCCCTGATCCGCATCCCGGCGCAGAACCTCACCGACATCAAGCTCGGCAACAGCGACCAGCTGCGGGTGGGCGACTTCGTCGTGGCCATCGGCAACCCGTTCGGTTTCAGCCAGACGGTGACCTCGGGCATCGTCTCGGCGGTGGGCCGCACCGGCATCCGCGGCCTCGGCTACCAGAACTTCATCCAGACCGATGCGTCGATCAACCCGGGCAATTCCGGCGGCGCGCTGGTCAACCTGCAGGGCCAGCTGGTCGGCATCAACACCGCCAGCTTCAATCCGCAGGGCAGCATGGCCGGCAACATCGGCCTGGGCCTGGCCATCCCTTCCAACCTGGCGCGCAGCGTGGTCGACCAGCTGGTCAAGCATGGCGTGGTGGTGCGCGGCACGCTGGGCGTGGAAGCGCAGAACCTGAGCGCACAGATCGCCCAGGGCCTGGGCCTGGGCGAAACGCGCGGTGCGCTGATCACCCGCGTGCTGGCCGGTTCGGCCGCCGCTGCCGCCGGGCTGAAGCCGGGCGACGTGGTGGTGTCGGCCAACGGCCAGCGCGTGGACAGCGCCGAAGCCCTGCACAACGTCGAAGGCCTGGCGGCGGTCGGCAGCGTGCTGGCGCTGGATGTGCGCCGCGAAGGCAAGGCGGTGCAGGTCAAGGCCACGCTGAAGGAACAGGCACGCTCGGTGACCGGCGACAGCCTGGACCCGCGCCTGACCGGCGCCACCTTCACCGACCTGCCCGAGTCGCTGCGCCAGTCCGGCGTGGGCGGCGTGCTGGTCAGCGAGGTCAAGCGCGGCAGCCGCGCGGCCAGCAACGGCCTGCAGCAGGGCGACATCATCAGCGAGGCCACGGTGGGCGAATTCGCCGACCTGGCCAGCTGGCGTGCCAACTTCCAGCAGCGCCCGGCCAACCTGGTGCTGCGCATCCTGCGCAACAATGGCCAGCAGCAGGGCCAGCTGGTGATGCGCTGATCGCCCCGCCGTAACACCCCCTATACCCGGCCGATGCTATTGCTGTACGTCCCATCGGCCGAACCCTTCGTTCGTCCCCCCATCGCAACAGGAGTGATTCGATGAGCCCCACCAATACCGAGAACCTGAAGGAACACCTGGGTGAAGCCGGTTCCCACCTGAAGCAGGCCGCCAGCGCTGCCGGCGGTGCGATCAAGGGTGCAACCGGCGCCGCCGGTGACGAACTGCGCATCGGCAAGGCCAACGTCAAGGCCGAACTGTCCGACAGCGCGCTGTCCGGCCTGGCCGCCGCCGAATTCGGTGGTGCCGCTGCCAAGGAACAGGTCGATGCACTGATGGACAAGGGCAAGGACCTGGTCGACAGCGCCGCCGAGCTGATCCGTGAGCGTCCGCTGGCGTCGTTCGGCGTGGCCTTCGCCGCCGGCTGGCTGATCGCCAAGCTGGCCAGCAGCAGCGACAAGTAAGCTGCGGCGTGAGCGAAGAGACCACGCAAGCACCCGATCCGGCGGCCACCCCGCCGCTGGACGAGAGCATCCGCCAGGTCGG
>DOKO01000211.1:0-738 GCA_003510825.1 Stenotrophomonas sp. | reverse complement strand
CGAGAGCATCCGCCAGGTCGGCGCGGCGGGTAAGGCCGCCGCCGATTCGGCGAAGAATTCGCTGCGTACACTGCGGCGGTTGGCTTCGGCCGACTTCGCCCTGGCCCGCAGCGCATTCGGCCGCGCCCTGGCCTGGGCCGGGGTCGGCATCGTGTTCGGTGCCTCAGCCTGGCTGCTGATGGCCGCCACCCTCATCGCCCTGCTGCAGAGCTGGGGCCTGAGCTGGCTGCAGGCCCTGCTGATCACCTCGCTGCTCAGCCTGGCCGTCACCGGCTACGCCATCTGGCGGGTGTCCTACTTCTTCCACCACACCGGCATGCACGCCACGCGGCGCCAGTTGTCGAAGTTGGGCCTGTTCGACGAGCCCAGCGAAGACGACCCCGATGCCGAGGTGCAGATTCCGGAGGGCAAGCCATGAAGTTCGGCGCGCTGCAGCGGCGGGTCAAGCGCTGCGAACAGGTGATGGCCGTACGCATGGCCGAAACCGAGGACAACTGGACCGTGCTCAGCCAGGTCTGGCGGCAGGGCTGGTCGCCGCTACGCATCATCACCGTCGGCCTGGCCGGCGGTTTCCTTGCCGGCAAGCTGGAAGTACCGGGCAAGGTCAACGGCGCACGCTGGCTGCAGATGATCGGTTCAGTATCCAACCTGTTTGCCAGCGGCCAGGCGGCGTTTGCCGCCGCGATGGCCGCGCACGCGGCCGATACGGCGGATGAAGCGGCCGACCAAGATCGGAAG
>DOKO01000225.1 GCA_003510825.1 Stenotrophomonas sp. | reverse complement strand
GGGCGGCGCGGCGGCGTGCGACCGGGCGGCTGCCGCCGGAGCGGGCCAGCGCCTGGGTCAGTTCCAGCGCGTGTTCAAACGCCTGCCGTACCGAATCGGCCGAATACAGCAGCACGCCCGGCAGGCCCATCTGTTCGGCGTGGTCGATGGCCATGCCGGTGCCGACGATCACCTCGATGCCGTTGGCGCGCAGGTCGGCGATGCAGTCGCGCGCATCTTCGCGGGTGACGAAGCGGCGGTGCTCGATATCCAGGCCGAAACTCTGCTGGAAGTTGCTGAACACCGGCACGTCGCTGGCGTGGGTGACCAGGCCGATGCGCGGGGCGATGCGGCGGGCGCGGGCCAGTGCCTCCATCAGGTCGAAGCCATTGGCCTGGATCGGCACCAGCGGCAGCTCCAACCGGCCGCGCAGCCAGGCCGCGTTGGAGCCGCCGGCGATGACCACGTCGCAGTGCTCGCGGCGCAGGCGCTGGCCGATCACATCCACCGCTTCCTCGAAACCGAGGTTGATCTGCTCGATGCGCGCGCGACGGTCGAACTCGGGGATGACATCGCCGAGCAGGCCGGTCAGGCGCGAGACGCTGACCGTCCAGATGACCGGGCGGCCGGGGTCGGCATCAGCGTGGCGCAGGGGCGAGCGGGGCAGGTACATGGCGGCGACAATGGCTGACGATGTTTCATGATACATCCGTTTCAATGTTTCATTTGTTTCATCGTTGCAGCGCGGTCATGCCTTTGAAATCAACCGCTTGCAGCTTGGCATGGTGTTTGCGCTTCCTATCCCGTTCCCAACCTGGATTGCCGCATGACCGCTTCCGCTCCTTCTTCCGCCGGTGCCCGCTTCCGTGAGGCGCTGGCTGCCGAATCGCCGCTGCAGGTGATCGGCGCGATCAACGCCAACCACGCCCTGCTGGCCAAGCGCGCCGGCTTCCGCGCCATCTACCTGTCCGGCGGCGGTGTCGCTGCGGGTTCGCTGGGCCTGCCGGACCTGGGCATCAACACCCTGGAAGACGTGCTGATCGACGTGCGCCGCATCACCGATGTCTGCGACCTGCCGCTGATGGTGGACATCGACACCGGCTTCGGCCCGAGCGCGTTCAACATCGCCCGCACCGTGAAGTCGCTGATCAAGGCCGGCGCGGCCGCCTGCCACATCGAGGACCAGGTCGGCGCCAAGCGCTGCGGTCACCGCCCGGGCAAGGAAATCGTCTCGCAGGGTGAAATGGTCGACCGCGTGAAGGCCGCCGCCGACGCCAAGACCGATCCGGACTTCTTCCTGATCGCCCGCACCGACGCCATCCAGGTGGACGGCGTGGACAAGGCCATCGAGCGCGCCATCGCCTGCGTCGAGGCCGGTGCCGACGGCATCTTCGCCGAGGCCGCCTACGACCTGGACACCTACCGCCGCTTCGTCGATGCGGTGAAGGTGCCGGTGCTGGCCAACATCACTGAATTCGGTGCGACCCCGCTGTTCAGCCGCGACGAACTGGCTTCGGCCGGCGTGGCCATCCAGCTGTTCCCGCTGTCGGCCTTCCGCGCTGCCAACAAGGCGGCCGAGAACGTCTACCAGTCGGTGCGCCGCGACGGCCACCAGCGCAACGTGGTCGACGCCATGCAGACGCGTGAAGAACTGTATGACCGCATCGGCTACCACGCCTTCGAACAGCAGCTCGACGCCCTGTTCGCCGCCAAGAAATAAACAGTACCCTGCACCATCAGTTTTCGGAGGGAAAACATGAACGATACGACCGCAAACCCGACCTTCAAGCCGAAGAAATCCGTCGCCCTGTCCGGCACCGCTGCCGGCAACACCGCGCTGTGCAGCGTCGGCCGCAGCGGCAACGACCTGCATTACCGCGGCTACGACATCCTGGACCTGGCCAACACCAGCGAGTTCGAGGAAATCGCCTACCTGCTGGTGCACGGCAAGCTGCCGACCCGCGCCGAACTGGTTTCGTACAAGGCCAAGCTGAAGTCGCTGCGGGGCATTCCGGCCGCGGTGAAGGCCGCGCTGGAAGAACTGCCGCCGTCGGCGCACCCGATGGACGTGATGCGCACCGGCGTGTCCGTGCTCGGCTGCGTGGCGCCGGAAAAGGATGACCACAACCATCCGGGCGCGCGTGACATCGCCGACAAGCTGATGGCCTGCCTCGGTTCGATGCTGCTGTACTGGTACCACTGGAGCCACAACGGCCGCGCCATCGACGTGGAAACCGACGACGACTCCATCGGTGGCCACTTCCTGCACCTGCTGCACGGCGACAAGCCGCAGGATTCGTGGGTGAAGGCGATGCACACCTCGCTGATCCTGTACGCCGAGCACGAGTTCAACGCCTCGACCTTCGCCTGCCGCGTCATCGCCGGCACCGGCAGCGACATGTACAGCGCGATCTGCGGTGGCATCGGCGCGCTGCGCGGCCCCAAGCACGGCGGCGCCAACGAAGTCGCGTTCGAAGTGCAGAAGCGCTACGACAACCCCGATGAAGCCGAGGAAGACATCAAGGCCCGCGTCGAGCGCAAGGAAGTGGTGATCGGTTTCGGTCACCCGGTCTACACCGTGTCCGATCCGCGCAACAAGGTGATCAAGGACGTGGCCCGCGAGCTGTCCGAAGAACAGTCCAGCATGAAGATGTACGACATCGCCGAGCGCCTGGAAACGGTGATGTGGGACATCAAGAAGATGTTCCCGAACCTGGACTGGTTCAGCGCCGTCAGCTACCACATGATGGGCGTGCCGACCGCGATGTTCACCCCCCTGTTCGTGATCGCCCGCACCGCCGGCTGGAGCGCGCACATCGTCGAGCAGCGCATCGACGGCAAGATCATCCGCCCGAGCGCCAACTACACCGGCCCGGAAGATCGCGAGTTCGTCGCCATCGACAAGCGCGCCTGATCCACCTGCTGTACCCATCCGGCCGGCCGCGCGCCGGCCGGATGCCTTCGTTGCCGCTTCGACGGCACCCGGCCCGCCCCAAGTACTCCGCCAGCCCATGAATACCGATTACCGCAAGAACCTTCCCGGCAGCACGCTGGACTATTTCGATGCGCGCGCCGCCGTCGACGCGCTCCAGCCCGGCGCCTACGCCACGCTGCCGTACACCTCGCGCGTGCTGGCCGAGAACCTGGTGCGCCGCTGCGACCCGGCCACGCTCAGTGACTCGCTGGCGCAGCTGATCGAGCGCCGCCGCGACCTGGATTTCCCGTGGTTCCCCGCGCGCGTGGTCTGCCATGACATCCTTGGCCAGACCGCGCTGGTGGATCTGGCCGGCCTGCGCGATGCGATCGCCGACAAGGGCGGCGACCCGGCCAAGGTCAATCCGGTGGTGCCGGTGCAGCTGATCGTCGATCACTCGCTGGCGGTGGAATGCGGTGGTTTCGACCCGCAGGCATTCGAGAAGAACCGCGCGATCGAAGATCGCCGCAACGAAGACCGTTTCCACTTCATCGACTGGACCAAGCTGGCATTCCAGAACGTGGACGTGATCCCGCCGGGCAACGGCATCATGCACCAGATCAACCTGGAGAAGATGTCGCCGGTGGTCTACGTGCAGGACGGCGTGGCCTTCCCCGATACCTGCGTGGGCACCGACAGCCACACCCCGCACGTGGATGCGCTGGGCGTGATCGCCATTGGTGTTGGCGGCCTGGAAGCGGAGAACGTGATGCTGGGCCGCGCCTCGTGGATGCGCCTGCCCGACACGGTCGGCGTCGAACTGAGCGGCCGCCCGCAGCCGGGCATCACCGCCACCGACGTGGTGCTGGCCCTGACCGAGTTCCTGCGCAAGGAACGCGTGGTCGGCGCCTGGCTTGAATTCTTCGGCGAGGGTGCGGCGGCGCTGACCATCGGTGACCGCGCCACCATCTCCAACATGTGCCCCGAGTACGGTGCCACCGCCGCGATGTTCTACATCGATGCGCAGACCATCGATTACCTGCGCCTGACCGGTCGCGAGGAATCGCAGGTGGCGCTGGTGGAAAACTACGCGCGCACCACCGGCCTGTGGGCCGATGACCTGGCCACCGCGCAGTACGAGCGCGTGCTGCACTTCGACCTGTCCAGCGTGGTACGCAACATGGCCGGCCCGTCCAACCCGCACAAGCGCGTGGCCACCGCCGAGCTGGCCGAGCGCGGCATCGCCGACGAAGCCAAGCTGGAAGCGGGAAAGGCCGAGCAGGCGCAGGGCCTGATGCCCGATGGCGCGGTGATCATCGCCGCCATCACCAGCTGCACCAACACCTCCAACCCGCGCAACGTGATTGCCGCTGCACTGCTGGCGCGCAACGCCAATGCACGTGGCCTGCAGCGCAAGCCGTGGGTGAAGTCGTCGCTGGCGCCGGGTTCGAAGGCCGTGCAGCTGTACCTGGAAGAATCCGGCCTGCTGCCGGACCTGGAACAGCTCGGCTTCGGCATCGTCGCCTTCGCCTGCACCACCTGCAACGGCATGAGCGGCGCGCTGGACCCGAAGATCCAGCAGGAAATCATCGACCGCGACCTGTACGCCACGGCCGTGCTGTCGGGCAACCGCAACTTCGATGGCCGCATCCATCCGTACGCCAAGCAGGCCTTCCTCGCCTCGCCGCCGCTGGTGATCGCCTATGCCATCGCCGGCACCGTGCGCTTCGACATCGAGAAGGACGTGCTGGGGGTGGACGCTGACGGCAACGAGGTGCGCCTGAAAGACATCTGGCCGAGCGATGCCGAGATCGACGCGGTGGTGAAGGCTTCGGTGAAGCCCGAGCAGTTCCGCAAGGTCTACAACCCGATGTTCAACGTGCGCGTGGAGAACGGTGCACCGGTCAGCCCGCTGTACGACTGGCGCCCGCAGAGCACCTACATCCGTCGCCCGCCGTACTGGGAGGGCGCACTGGCCGGTGAGCGCACGCTGTCCGGCATGCGCGCGCTGGCGGTGCTGCCGGACAACATCACCACCGACCACCTGTCGCCGTCCAACGCGATCATGGCCTCCAGCGCCGCCGGCGAATACCTGGCGAAGATGGGCCTGCCCGAAGAAGACTTCAATTCCTACGCCACCCACCGCGGTGACCACCTGACCGCGCAGCGCGCCACGTTCGCCAATCCGAAGCTGTTCAACGAGATGGTGCGCAACGACGACGGCAGCGTGAAGCAGGGCTCGCTGGCGCGCGTGGAGCCGGAAGGCAAGGTCATGCGCATGTGGGAAGCGATCGAGACCTACATGGACCGCAAGCAGCCGCTGATCATCATCGCCGGCGCTGACTACGGCCAAGGCAGCTCGCGTGACTGGGCCGCCAAGGGCGTGCGCCTGGCCGGTGTGGAAGCGATCGTGGCCGAGGGCTTCGAACGCATCCACCGCACCAACCTGATCGGCATGGGCGTGCTGCCGCTGGAGTTCAAGCCGGGTACCACCCGCCTGACCCTGGGCATCGACGGCACCGAGACCTTCGACGTGGTCGGCGAGCGCACACCGCGTGCCGAACTGACCCTGGTCATCCACCGCCGCGACGGCCAGGACGTGATCGTGCCGGTCACCTGCCGCCTG
>DOKO01000209.1:2983-3588 GCA_003510825.1 Stenotrophomonas sp. | reverse complement strand
GTTACAGGCGGAGGGCGGCTTCCAGCAGTGGGGTGGCCCAGGCGGGCGTAGCCGCCAGCTGGTCGAGGTCGTCGGGCTCGGGGTACAGCACCTGGCCATCTTCCATCTGCAGCAGCAGCTGTGGGTCGGGCACGGCCTCGCCGGGGGCGGCGTCGGCACTGTTGTCGTAGACCTGCAGCTGGGCCAGCACCGGCATCAGCCGCACCAGGTTCTGCTGGGCCAGCGGCCAGCGCCGGCGGATATCGGCTTCGTTGATCGGATGCCCACCGCTGCGCACCCGCGCCTGCACCCGCGCGATGTGCTGCTCGGGACTGGACAGCCCGCAGAACCACATCAGGACATCGTGGCTGTGGCTGGCTTCATGCAGCAGGGCGGCGATGGAATTGCCGCCCAACGTGGTCTCGAACGCGTGGTTGCGGCGCTGATCGAGGGCATCACGAATGCGGTTGACGCCTTCCTGCCAGGCCTGGCCATTGGCCTCGGCCTGCGACAGGCCCGACAGCTCGCGCAGCCCGCGGGCGAAGGTGTCCGGGTTGAACCAGTCCAGCCCGGCCTCGCGCAGTACGTGGCCGCCCACCGAACTCTTGCCGGCGCCATTGACGCCG
>DOKO01000209.1:0-2756 GCA_003510825.1 Stenotrophomonas sp. | reverse complement strand
TTGCCGGCGCCATTGACGCCGGCAAGGACGTACAGGAACGGTCGTGCCATCAGTGCCCCGTGCCGGCCTTGACCTGACCCTTCAGGCGGGCCGGGCGGCGCAGCAGGGTACGCGCGGTGTCACCGGCCTGGGCCTGCTGCAGCACGGCCAGGCGCTGGTCGAAGCCGGCACGCAGTTCGGCCAGGCCCGGGGCCTGCCCGCGCAGTTCCTCCAGCGAGGATTCCAGTGCCTCCACCCGGGCCTGCAGGGCGCGGTACTGCTCGATGGAGACGATGACCGCCTGCGGCTCGTTGTGGTTGGTGACCACGACCATGCGCTGGTCGCGGACCTCCTGCATGACCTTGCGCCAGTGCTCCTTCACCGACGAGGCGGTGGTGTGGGTCAGCTCGTTGATCGGGTCGAAGCGGACGGGGAGGTGAAGCATGGCGAAGCTCCAGCGGGGGTATGGGCCCACCTTACGCCTGTTTCATGCGAATTGCATGAATCGGGAAAAATATGAAAATCATCCGTATTGCAGAAACGGCCGGATCGTTGTCGATCCGGCCGTTCGGGTTTCGTGTTATTTGCTTGCCAGCTGGCGCAGCACGTACTGCAGCAGGCCGCCGTGGCGGAAGTACTCTACTTCCTTCGGGGTCAGCAGCATCACCGACACCTCGAAGGTCTTCTTCGTGCCATCGGCCTTGGTCGCGGTGACGGTGGCGCGCTTGCTGGCACCGTCTTCCAGACCGGTGATGTCGATCGTCTCCGAGCCATCCAGGCCCAGCGACTGCGCGTTCTCACCGTTGCGGAACTGCAGCGGCAGCACGCCCATGCCGACCAGGTTGGAGCGGTGGATGCGCTCGAAGCTCTCGGCCACGACCGCCTTCACGCCCAGCAGCAGTGTGCCCTTGGCCGCCCAGTCGCGCGACGAGCCGGTGCCGTATTCCTTGCCGGCCAGCACCACCAGCGGCACCTTGTCGGCCTTGTACTTCATGGCCGCGTCGTAGATCGCCAGCTTTTCCGGCTGGCCGCCGTTGGCCGGGTAGTACAGGGTGTTGCCGCCTTCCTCGCCACCGAACATCAGGTTCTTGATGCGGATGTTGGCGAAGGTGCCGCGGACCATGACGTCATCGTTGCCGCGGCGGCTGCCGTAGCTGTTGAAGTCGGCCGGCTGCACGCCGCGTTCCTGCAGGAAGCGGCCCGCCGGCGAATCCTTCTTGATGTTGCCGGCCGGGGAGATGTGGTCGGTGGTGATCGAATCGCCGAACAGGCCCATCACGCGTGCGCCGTGCACGTCGTCGATGCTGCCGGTCTGCATGGTCATGCCATCGAAGTAGGGCGGGTTCTTGATGTAGGTGGAGGCGTCGCTCCACTCGTACAGGTTGCCGTCCGGCGAGGCGATGGTGTTCCAGCGGGTATCCCCTTTGAACACGTCGGCGTAGTTCTGCTTGAACATCTCCGGGCCGATGGTCGCGGCGATGACGTCGCCGATTTCCTTGTTGCTCGGCCAGATGTCGCGCAGGAACACCGGCTGGCCATCGCTGCCGGTGCCCAGCGGCTGGGTGGTCAGGTCGATGTCGGTGGTGCCAGCGATGGCATAGGCCACCACCAGCGGCGGGCTGGCCAGGTAGTTCATCTTCACTTCGGGGTGCACGCGGCCCTCGAAGTTGCGGTTGCCCGACAGCACCGAGGTGACCACCAGGTCGCCGGTGGCGATACCGGCGCTGACTTCGGCCGGCAGCGGGCCGGAGTTGCCGATGCAGGTGGTGCAGCCGTAGCCGACCACGTAGAAGCCGATCTTCTCCAGCTCCTTCAGCACGCCGGCCTTTTCCAGGTAATCGGTGACCACGCGCGAGCCTGGGCCGAGCGAGGTCTTGACCCACGGCTGGCGGTTCAGGCCCTTGGCCGCGGCATTGCGGGCCAGCAGGCCGGCGCCGATCATCACCGCCGGGTTGGAGGTGTTTGTGCAGGAGGTGATGGCGGCGATGACCACCGCGCCATCCTTCAGGCGGACCTTGCGGCCTTCGGTCTCGATGTCCGCATAGCCCTTGGCCAGCTGTTCGTTGCCGACGGCTGCGCCGCCGCCTTCGTTGACGAAGGTGGAGACATCGGCGCTGCGCTTGTCACGGTTGGCGGTGAGGCCGACCAGCGATTCGCGGTAGTTCTTCTGCACGTCTTCCAGCAGCACGCGGTCCTGCGGGCGCTTGGGGCCGGCCAGCGAAGGCTTCACGGTACCCATGTCCAGTTCCAGCGTGGTGCTGTACTGGGCCGGCGCGCTGCCCGGTTCGTGCCACAGGCCCTGGGCCTTGGCATAGGCCTCGACCAGGTTGATCTGCTCGTCGCTGCGGCCGGACAGGCGCAGGTAGTTCAGCGATTCGTGATCGATCGGGAAGATGCCGCAGGTAGCGCCGTACTCGGGCGCCATGTTGCCGATCGTGGCGCGGTCGGCCAGCGGCAGGTGCTGCAGGCCGTCGCCGTAGAACTCGACGAACTTGCCGACCACGCCGAGCTTGCGCAGCATCTGGGTGACGGTCAGCACCAGGTCGGTGGCGGTGGCGCCCTCGGGCAGCTTGCCGGTCAGCTTGAAGCCGACCACCTGCGGAATCAGCATCGAGGACGGCTGACCGAGCATGGCCGCCTCGGCCTCGATGCCGCCCACGCCCCAGCCGAGCACGCCGATGCCGTTGATCATCGTGGTGTGGCTGTCGGTACCGAACACGGTATCGGGGTAGGCCACGGCGCGGCCATCCTTGTCGGCGGTCATCACCACGCGGGCC
>DOKO01000018.1:384-2529 GCA_003510825.1 Stenotrophomonas sp. | reverse complement strand
TCGGCCAGCACCTGCACCGGCAGCCCGTGGTGGGCGGCGATGCGCTCCACGCGCGCCTGCAGCGCCACATCGGCACTGTGCAGCAGCAGCGGCGACGGTGCGCGTGCCAGTGCCGGCAGGTCGCCGGGGATCTTCAGCAGCGGAATCTCGAACCAGAACGTAGAGCCCTGGCCGGGCCTGGACTGCACGCCGATCTGGCCGTGCATCAGGTCGATGATGCGCTTGCAGATGGCCAGGCCCAGGCCGGTGCCGCCGTACAGGCGGGTGGTCGATGCATCGGCCTGGCTGAAGGACTGGAACAGCCGTGACTGCAGGGTGGCGTCAATGCCGATGCCGGTGTCGACCACTTCAAACCGCAGCTGGTGCTGGGCCGGGCCTTCGCCCAGGCGCTGCACGCGCAGCTGCACCTGGCCGCGCGCAGTGAACTTGATCGCATTGGCCAGCAGGTTGGTCAGTACCTGGCGCAGGCGCACCGGGTCGCCACGCACCGGCAGGCGCACGGCCGGGTCCAGCTGCAGGCCGAGCACCAGGCCCTTCGATTCGGCAGCGCGCTGCAGCAGCTGCACCACGCCGTCCAGCAGCTCGCGCAGGTTGAAGCTGGTGATCTCCAGTTCCAGGGCCTGCGCTTCCAGGCGCGAGTAATCGAGGATGTCATCGACGATGCGCAGCAGCTGCTGCGAGCTGACCGATGCGGTGGCCAGCATCTGCCGCTGGTCCTCGCCCAGTGGCCCGCGTGCGATCAGCTCCAGCATCGGCAGGATGCCGTTGAGCGGCGTGCGGATCTCGTGGCTCATGGTGGCCAGGAACTCGCCCTTGGCCAGCGCGGCCGCCTCGGCGGCCTGCTTGGCCTGCAGCAGCTGCTGTTCCAGCTGGCCCTGGCGTTCGGTGGTACGGCGCAGCTGGTCGCGCTCGCTGGTCAGCACGGTGCGTTCGCGCTGCAGGGCCGCCAGCGCCTGGCCGCGTTGGCGCAGGCGCAGGCCAAGTGCCAGCGCCACGCCGGCGGCCAGCACCAGAGCTGCCAGCAGCGCGACCGTCAGCGGCACTCAGAGCACCGCGTTGTGGAAGTCGAAGTTCAGGTCGCTGCCCGCCGACTGCACCATGTTGCCCTGGATGTAGTCCACGCCGCCGACCCACATCGCCGCCGCTGCCTGCGGATCCTCGATCTGCTGGCCGATGATCTGCAGGCCTGCGGCATGCGCGCGATCGATCGCCCGACGCAGTTCCTCGCGGGTGCCCGGGTTGGAGTGGCTGCTGGAGAAGCGCGCGGCCATGCGCACGAACGACAGCGGCAGCTGGGTGAGCAGGGCATCGGCTTCGCTGCCCGGCTCGAACTGGCTCAGGCAGAAGCGCACGCCGGCACTGGCCATGCGCTGGCAGAACTGCTGCAGCGGCACGGTGTGGATGAGCGCGTCGGGCAGGCGCACGTCGATCACCAGTGCGGTACCGGGGAGGTCGCGCCGCTGCAGCGATTCCAGCAGCCAGTCGGCGAACGCATCGCGCTGCAGCGTACGCAGCGACTGCGAGACGAACAGGTTCAGCGGCTGGGTCGCGTGGCGGTACAGGTCGAGCAGGCCCATCGCATGTTCCAGCACCTGCTGGTCCAGATCGGCGATGCGGCCCGCGGCCTCGGCAGCCGGAATGACCTGGCCGGCGGTGAGTACGGTGCCATCGGCCTGGCGCAGGCGCAGCAGCAGCTGGTACTGCGCGGTATCGCCGCCTGCCACGGCTACGATCGGCTGGTAGGCCAGTTCCAGCTGGCCTTCCAGCAGGGCCAGGTGTTCCTGCTCGGTCACCGCCTGGCGATACACGTGGCCGGCCACGCCGGCGGTCAGCAGGCGGGCCTGCAGGGTGGTGCGCTCGATGGCTTCCAGCGCGCTGTTGGCATCGTCGAAGCCCGGCGACAGCGGCGCATAGCCGACCACGCCACGCAGGTGCACCGATTCATCGTCGCGGATGACGAAGGCGCGCGCGGACAGCTGCTCGCGCAGCGCGGCGGCGATGCCTTCCAGGCTTTCCTCGTCGGCGCCGCGGGCCAGCAGCAGGAAGCTGTTGTCGTTCAGGCGTGCCAGCAGGTGCGGGTGGCCGGCTTCGGCCAGGCGCTGGCCGGCCTGCACCATCAGCCGCTCGAAGGCGGCATAGCCATAG
>DOKO01000018.1:0-186 GCA_003510825.1 Stenotrophomonas sp. | reverse complement strand
GAAGGCGGCATAGCCATAGCGCTCGCGCAGGCCCAGCGCGCTGGAGATCTCCACGAAGAACACGCCGCCACGGTCGCGCTGCTCGAGCGCCGTACTGAGCTGCTGCAGCACGTGGTGGCGGGTCGGCAGGCCGGTTTCCGGGTTGCTGGTGGCCGGAGCGCCGCTGGCGCCGGGCAGGGTGGCAGC
>DOKO01000012.1:9785-9979 GCA_003510825.1 Stenotrophomonas sp. | reverse complement strand
CCCCAGATGAAGAACTGCAGAAACATCATCGCGCCCAAGCGCGACATGGCGTGCGTCATGGCTTGCCCTCCCGGGGCGGTGTCAGCTCAGATTCCCAGCATGCGGTGCAGTGATGCAGCGTCGGTGCCGCTGTCGGCGAAGTCGTCGAAGGCGCGCTCGGTGACCCGGATGATGTGGTCGCGGATGAAGGCGGC
>DOKO01000012.1:0-9568 GCA_003510825.1 Stenotrophomonas sp. | reverse complement strand
TGGTCGCGGATGAAGGCGGCGCCCTCCCGTGCGCCGTCCTCGGGGTGCTTCAGGCAGCACTCCCATTCCAGTACCGCCCAGCCGGGGAAGTCGTACTGCGCGAACTTCGAGAAGATGCCCTTGAAGTCGACCTGGCCATCGCCGAGCGAACGGAACCGGCCCGGCCGATCGATCCAGTCCTGGTAGCCGCCATACACGCCGCTGCGGGCACTGGCGTGGTACTCCGCGTCCTTGACGTGGAAGATGCCGATGCGCGGGTGGTAGCGGTCGATGAAGCCGAGGTAGTCCATCTGCTGCAGCAGCAGGTGGCTGGGGTCGTAGAGGATCTTCGCGCGCGGATGGTGGTCGACCACCTCGAGGAAGCGCTCGAAGGTCGCGCCGTCGTGCAGGTCTTCGCCCGGGTGGATCTCGAAGCACAGGTCCACGCCGCAGTCGTCGAACGCATCGAGGATCGGGCGCCAGCGGCGGCCCAGTTCGCCGAAGGCTTCCTCCACCAGGTCCGGTGGGCGCTGCGGCCAGGGATACATGTAGGGCCAGGCCAGTGCGCCGGAGAAGGTGGCATGCGCGGTCAGCCCCAGTCGCTGGCTGGCCTTGGCGCCCAGCATCAGCTGATCCACGGCCCAGGCCTGGCGGGCGGCAGGATCGCCGCGTTTGTCTGCCGGGGCGAAACCGTCAAACAGGCTGTCATAGGCCGGGTGCACCGCGACCAGCTGTCCCTGCAGGTGGGTCGACAGTTCGGTGATCTGCACGCCGTGCCCGGCCAGCATGCCGGCCACGTCGTCGCAGTAGGTCTGGCTGCGCGCCGCCTCGGCCAGGTCGAACAGGTGAGGCGCAGTGGTGGGCACTTGTACGCCAGAATAGCCCAGCCCCGCGGCCCATCCGGCCAGCGTGTCCAGCCGATCAAAAGGAGCCTTGTCGCCGATGAACTGCGCCAGGAAAAGCGCCGGACCCTTGAGCGTCCTCACGTTGATTCGCCCTCGATGCAATCGATTGCATTACCCTAGCATGGGCTTTCCGCAGATCCGTTGTGCAGTGCACAGCGGCAACAGGAGCTAGGACCATGGCAACCATCTACGACATCGCAAAGCACGTAGGCGTCTCCGCAGGGACGGTGTCGCGGGCTTTGTCGCGGCCGGAAAAAGTGCTGCCGGCCACCCGCGCGCGCATCGAGCAGGCGGCCGCCAAGCTGGGCTATGTGCCCAACACGGTGGCCCGCACGCTGAAGACCCAGCGCAGCGGCAAGATCCTGGTGACCGTGCCGGACATCGCCAACCCGTTCTTCGCGCAGATCCTGCAGGGCGCCGAAGAGGCAGCGCAGGCCGTCGGCTACGCCGTGCTGCTGGGCGATACCCAGCACCTGCCCGACCGCGAGGAACGCTACGCGCAGATGCTACGGCGCAACGAAGCCGACGGCCTGATCGTGCTGGGGCACCGGCTGCCGCCGACCGCGCGCGAGATCGTGCAGGCGCTGGGTGCCGCCGCGCCGGTGGTCAACGGCTGCGAGTTCGATCCCGCGCTGGGCATTCCCAGCGTGCACATCGACAATGCGGCCGCCGCGCGCACGGTGATGGAGCACCTGTATGCACTCGGCCATGAGCGCATCGCCGTGGTCGGCGGGCCGCCCGACAACCCGCTGCACCAGCAGCGCCTGGAAGGCGTGCGCAGTGCCGGCAAGGCGCGTGGCCGGCTGCGCAGCCTGAGCGTCGTACCCGGTGATTTCTCGCTGGAATCCGGCCATGCGGCGGCGAAGGCGCTGCTCGCGCTTCCACTCGCACCGACCGCGGTGTTCTGTTTCAGTGACCAGATGGCGCTGGGTGCGCTGGCTGCCTGCCGCGACCTGGGCATCCGCGTGCCGGACCAGCTGTCCATCGTCGGCTTCGATGATCTGGCCTCGTCCAGCTTCCTGACGCCGCCGCTGACCACCATCCGCCAGCCGATGCGGGAAATCGGTGCGCGGGCGGTCAACCTGCTGCTGGCGATCATCGAACGCGTCGATGTACCGCTGCAGCAGACGCTGGATTTCAGCCTGATGCTGCGGGGCTCTACGGCAGCGCCTGCCGCCGGCTGAGCGGCAGGCGCCGGGCAGGGCGCGGTTACTTCAGATGGGCCTTGGCGCAGGCCAGCACGTGGTTGTAGTCGCTGGACATGCACTGGTAAAAATCGCGCTTGGCGTCCGTCGCGCTTTCGCAGTCGGCATCGGTGATCTGCGGCAGCAGGCCGCGCATCGGCGTGGCCATGGCCTCGAACTTCGCGGCATCCATGTAGCCGCCGGCCACGTTCTTCGCGCCCACTTCCAGCATGGTTTCCAGCCCGTAGCGCGCGTTTTCGACGGCCTTGGGGCAGGACAGCCCGGCATCGGTGCGCTGCACTTCCAGCAGCGAGGCGGCGATGGCCTCGGCATCGGCCTTGACCTGCGGCGGCAGCGGTGTCGTGTCGGCAGCGCCGCCCGCAGCCAGCGTCGGCAGCGGGCACAACATCAACAGCAGGGCGGCGGGCAGCAGGCGGGGCATCGGGCATCCGTGCGGGCAGGTGGGGCGCCAGTGTGCGCTGGCGTGGGCGCGGCCGCCAGAGGCCTGAACGGAACGCCGCGCACCGCCCCGGAACCGCCATGCCGATCCACTACCATGGGCCACCCCTGTGGAAGCCCTGCCATGACCGAAGCACGCCTCGCCCTGCCCAAGCCACCCGCTGCCCGTATCGCCGCCTGGCTGTTGATGCTGCTGGGCATGTGGCTGGCCTTGAAGCTGGGCCTGGTGGTCACCCTGCTGTCGGGCCTGCTGGTGTTCCAGCTGACCCACGTGCTGGCCAACACGGTGGAGGGCAAGCTGCCGCCGGGACGGGCGCGCGCCTTCGCGGTCATCGTGCTGTCGGCGGTGATCATCGGTGTGCTGGTGCTGGCCGGTATCGGCGTGGCCTCGTTCTTCCGCAACGAGACCGGTGGCCCCGATGTGCTGCTGGCGCGGCTGATGGACATCCTCAACACCTCGCGGCACCAGGTGCCCGCACTGCTGCAGGCGTACATTCCCGAAGACCTGACGCGGCTGCGCGAGGCGGTGAACGAATGGGCCGCCGAGCACCAGCGGCAGCTGGGCGTGGCCGGTACGTCGGTGGTGCAGGTGGGCGTGCGCGTGCTGATCGGCATGGTGCTGGGCGCGATGATCGCCCTGTACGACGAGTTGCCGCTGCCGAAGATGGGGCCGCTGGCGCAGGAGCTGATCGGCCGCACCACGCGCCTGGCCGTGGCCTTCCGCCAGGTGGTGTTCGCCCAGGTGAAAATCTCGCTGCTCAACACGGTGTTCACCGCGGTGTTCCTGCTGGGCGTGCTGCCGCTGTTCGGCGTGCACCTGCCGCTGTCGAAGACGCTGGTGCTGATCACCTTCCTCGCCGGCCTGCTGCCGGTGGTGGGCAACATCATCTCCAACACCATCATCACCATCGTGGCGCTGTCGGTGTCGTTCTACGTGGCCGTGGCGGCGCTGCTGTACCTGATCGTCATCCACAAGCTGGAGTACTTCCTCAACGCGCGCATCGTTGGCGGCGAGATCCAGGCGCGGGCCTGGGAGCTGCTGCTGGCGATGCTGGTGATGGAAGCGGCCTTCGGCCTGGCCGGGCTGGTGGCCGCCCCGGTGTTCTACGCCTACCTGAAGCGCGAACTGGTCGACCAGGGCTGGATCTGATCCCGGCCTGATCGACCTGCACCGGTAGCGCCGGGCCATGCCCGGTGCAGGTGTGAAGGTGGCGCCACCACCACTGCACGCGCCAGTCACCGCACGCGGGGGACGCTGGGCTCCCCCTTCCCTCCGGACCCAGCGCATGACCACGCTCACCCTGCCCGAACTGGCGAAGAAAATGGCCGGCATCGATTTCGCGATGCTGCAGACCCACGCAGCCGGCGAAATCGACGGCCGGCCGATGAGCAACAACGGCGACGTGGACTACGACGGGGACAGCTGGTTCTTCGCCCTGGAGAGCACCGGCATGGTGCAGCAGATCGAGGCCGATCCGAAGGTCGCGCTGGGCTTCACCGGCAGCAAGTCGCTGCTGGGCAAGCCGCCGCTGTTCGTGCATGTCACGGGCCGGGCCGCCATCATCCGCGAACGCGGTGTGCTGGCCCAGCACTGGGTTGAAGAGTTGGAACGCTGGTTCGAGCAGGGCGTGGATACGCCGGGACTGGTGCTGATCCACGTGCACGCACAGCGCATCCAGTACTGGGATGGCGAGGACCACGGCGAATTGAACGTCTGAATGCCTTCGGTAGCGCCGGGCCACGCCCGGCGGCTCAGACTACTTCGAACACACCTTCATCCACCCAGTCGGCCAGTTCCGGCGCCAGTGCATGTTCCACCGCACGCCGCAGCAGCGCCGGGGCGATGTAGTGCCGGTGCACGGCATCGATCATCGCCATGTACAGGCGGCCGAAGCGGTTGTGGGTCTGCACGCGCGAGCCCAGGCTGACCTGCACGCTGCCGTCGTCGCCGAGCTGCACGCGCACGCTGCTGCGGAAGCGCAGGTGGCGGTCATCGGCACCGAGCAGCACTTCAGCACTGCGGTCCTGCTCATCAATGCATGCGTCCAGCACCGGGAAACGGGCGGCGAACAGGCGGCTGCGGTCGGTGGACAGCAGCGACGACACCGGGCAGCCCAGCGGCGAGGTGCGCAGGCGCAACGGTGCGACCAAGCGATTGCGCAGCGCCATCAATCGTCCCACGCCGCCTGGCGGATTGCGCAGGAAACCGTCCAGCACCTCGGCCAGCAGCGCGGAGGCCGAGCGATGCGTGCACTGCCCGCTGCGCAGGGTCAGCACGGTCAGGTCCTGGTAGTGGCTGGAGGGCAGCGCAGCGGCCAACAGGCCCTGCGCGTCGGGACGACCGCTGTGCACCGGGTAGTGCGGCGTGCTGCGTTCGACGAACCCGCGCAGCGGCCGCAGGTTGATCCGCCGCAGCGGGCCCAGCAGTGAACGGGTCTGCGCACACAGTCGCGCGCACAGGCTGGGCGGCGCGGCCTGCAGTGACAGCTGCAGCAGGGGCGCGGTGGCCAGCATGGCCGCACTCGGCCAATGCAGCTCCGGCAGCACTTCAGTCAGGCTGGGGATGTCCGCACTGTTGGCCTGCACCTGCGCGCGGGTTGTCTCGCTCATGGCCCCGGCCAGTTCATTGCTGTGGCACGACAGCGCGAACAGGGCAGGGTGGGCGGCATGGTTGGAGGCGAACTGGTGCCAGGTGCCACCGCCGAAGCGAACGGTGAACAGGCAGTCCGGCGGAATGCGGATGCGCCGCAGGCTGCGCAGGAAGGCGGCCGGGTCGGTCGCCAGCTGCGCATCGGCGGCGGTGGCGAAGCGCAGTTCCGCACCGGCGCTGCCGGCGATGGCGGTGAACATGCGCGGGCCGGCATGGCGATGGAACGGATGGCCGCCGCCGGCGACCACGAAGCTGTACAACGAGGACGCATCGCCGTGCTGCAGGTGCATCCCGCCCAGCCGCGCGGAGGGCTCATCCAGCGCATCGATGAAGGCCGGATGGTGGCGTTGGCGCTCCCCGGCATCCTTCACCAGCGCATCGCCGGCACCGATGCCGAGCTGGGCGATGAGGGTGACTTCGATGGGGCCGGCGCCGTCCTGTGCGGGCAGCTGGACACCTGGAAACGAACGGCTGTTGCGGGTCGAACCAGGCATCGTCGTGCTCCTTGTCAGCGGGCAGGGGACTTGCGGCGTGCGCGGGCTTCGCGCTTGAGCGGGCCACCGACCGGACACACTTCGGCCGCCCAGGAAAACAGCGTGTTGGCCAGGCGCTCGGGCACCTGGCGGAAATACACGTACTGGCCGCGCTTCTCGCGCTCGATCAGGCCCGCTTCTTCGAGGATGCGCAGGTGGCTGGACAGCGCCGGCTTGCTGAAGTCGAAGCGCTCGGCCAGCTCGCCCGCACTCAGTTCACCGGCGCTGAGGTAGGCCAGGATCTGCCGGCGGGCGCCGGAGGCAAGGGCTTCGAAGATGCGGTCCATGGATCGTTAATTAACTAATTCGTTAACGGATGATCCCGCTGGCCATGGCCCGTGTCAAGCGGCAGCGGGCGTTGCGCAGCGGCCCCTGCCTTTGCCATCCTCCCCGCTGTTTTCGATCCGTTGGAGTTGCGATGCGCGCTGTGCCCTGGTTGATGGCTGGCCTGCTGCTGCCCGTGCTGGCCGTGGCGCAGCCATCGCGCGCGCCGAAGGCGGCCCCCGCGCAGGATCCCTTCAGCGAACTGTTCGATACCGCGTGCATGCAGCACATCGGCGCTCCGGCGCGGCTGCAGGCACTGATGGAGGCCAATGGCCTGACCCCGCTGCAACCGGCCGAGGCGGCCACCCTGCTGCAGGGCCAGCCGGGCGTGGCGTGGCTGGTGCCATTGGCCAGCGGGCGTTATGCGGTGAGCTGGGCCGACGACGGCACCTGCAGCGTGTATGCGGAGAAGGCCGAACCGGCGGTGGTGCAGAAGGGCTTCGCGCGGTTGATGCAGGCCGCGCCGAAACCGCTGCAGGTGCGTTCGCTGCCCGGGCGCGGGCCGTTGCCGGCCGACCAGGTGGCCATCCAGTACGGCTGGGCCACGCCCGGCGAAACCAAGCTGCGCGTGCGGTTCCGCCTGGTCACCCGGCAGGCCGCCGAAGCTGGCGTGCAGGCGATGGCCTCGGCCAGCCCGGGTGAAGCCATGCTCGAACAGGCGTCCACGCCGCCGGGCGAGGCGACGCCTCCGCGCTAGGGCCGGCCCCGGCCCACGCGTGCGATTCATCCACCGCGTCCGGATGTGGTATATCGTTTATCGATAAATCCATCCCGGGCGGCGAGGCCGCCCCACACCGGAGGCTGCTTGACCGCTCGTCCCGCCCGCGCCGAACCCGCGCGAGGCTTGTTCACTCTGGCCCAGACCGCCGTGCAGGCCGTACGGGCAATGTGCTGGCTGGGCATCCTGGCCGCGCTGCTGGCCGTTCCCCTGGTGGCCTACGACCCGCGCTGGCTGCTGGACAGCGTGCACGACGCGCACGCCGCGGCCGTCCACGGCAGCGATCTTTTCCTGCACTTCTGCCTCGGCCTGGGCAGCATCGTCGCCCTGCTGGTGCTGTGCCTGGTGTTCCTGCGGCACCTGGCGCGGCTGCTGCGCTCGGCCGCCGGCGCCCGCCCGTTCACCCATGCCAATGCGCAGCGCCTGCAGCGCATGGCCTGGCTGATGCTGGCGATGGAAGTGCTGTCGATCATCATCGGCGTATACGCATCCTGGATGGGCCCGGATTTCGCCTGGATGGAAGTCGGCGGTGGCATGTCCATCACCGGCCTGATCGCGGTGCTGATGCTGTTCGTGCTGGCGCGCGTGTTCGCCGCCGGTGCGGCCATGCGTGATGACCTCGACGGTGTCATCTGATGGCGATCGTCATCACGCTCGACCGCATGCTGCAGGAACGGGGCATGACCCTGTCCGAGCTGGCCGGGCGCATCGACATCACTCTGGCCAACCTGTCCATCCTCAAGACCGGCAAGGCACGCGCCATCCGCTTTTCGACGCTGGATGCGATCTGCCGCGAGCTGCAGTGCACGCCGGGCGACCTGCTCGGGCACGACCCGCTGCAGGCGCAGGACGACGACTGAAACACCCCTCTTTCCCTTACCTCATGAAGAAACGGAACCGAAATGGAATGGTTGGCTGACCCCTCGATCTGGATGGGCCTTGCGACCCTGATCGTGCTTGAGATCGTGCTCGGCATCGACAACCTGGTGTTCATCGCGATCCTGGCCGACAAGCTGCCACCGCACCAGCGTGACCGCGCCCGGGTGATCGGCCTGAGCCTGGCCCTGCTGATGCGCCTGGTGCTGCTGGCCGCGCTGGCCTGGATCATGAAACTGACCGAGCCGCTGCTGACCCTGTTCGATCACAGCTTCTCAGGGCGCGACCTGATCCTGCTGGGCGGCGGCCTGTTCCTGCTGTTCAAGGGCACCATGGAACTGCACGAGCGCCTGGAAGGCCGCCAGCACGAGGACAACGGCAAGAAGGTCTATGCCAGCTTCGCGATGGTGGTCGCGCAGATCGTGGTGCTCGACGCGGTGTTCTCGCTGGATTCGGTGATCACCGCCGTCGGCATGGTCGACAACCTGGGCGTGATGTACGCCGCAGTGACCATCGCCATGGTGCTGATGCTGCTGGCCAGCAAGCCGCTGACCCGCTTCGTCAACAAGCATCCCACGGTGGTCGTGCTGTGCCTGGGCTTCCTGCTGATGATCGGTTTCAGCCTGGTGGCCGAAGGCCTGGGCTACAAGATTCCGAAGGGCTACCTGTACGCGGCCATCGCGTTCTCGATCCTGGTGGAAGCCTTCAACCAGTGGGTGCGCTTCAACCGCGAGCGCAACGAGCGCCGCCAGCCGTTCCGCCAGCGCACCGCCGATGCAGTGCTGCGCATGCTGGGTGCACGCCCGGCCAACGGCCACGATGACACCGGCGAAGAGGAGCACGGTGATGCGGAGGAGCGCCTTCAGCCCGCCGAGCACGAGATGATCCGCAGCGTGCTGGGCCTGGCCGACCGACCGGTGTCGAGCGTGATGACGGTGCGTGCCGACGTGCAGTGGATCGACCTGGCGCGTGGCCAGGACGACGTAGTGGCGCGCCTGGTGGCGTCGCCGCATACGCGCCTGCTGGTGGGCGAGGGCGACCTGGACAGCCTGCGCGGCGTGGTGCAGAGCCGCGACCTGCTGGCCGACCTGCTGCAGGGCAGGCCGCTGCAGCTGGAGGGCAACCTGCGCGAGCCGCAGTACGTGCTGTCCAGCGCCAGCGCATTGCAGGCATTGGAACTGATCCGCCAGCACCCGGTGCCGCTGGCGGTGGCCGTGGACGAGTACGGCAGCGTGGAAGGCCTGGTGACCGCCAACGACCTGCTGGCGGCGATCGCCGGCGACCTGGCCGATACCCAGGACGAACGCTACGGCGTGGTGGCGCAGGGCGAGGACCAGTGGGAAGCCGACGGCGCGCTGACCCTGGACGACCTGCAGCGCCTGGCGGGTGTGTCGCTGCCGCGCAGCAGCGATTACATGACCATTTCCGGCCTGGTGCTGGACCAGCTGGGGCGCCTGCCGGATGAAGGCGATGCCGTGGACGTTGCCGACGTGCGCATCACCGTGCTGGCGATGGAGAAGCGCCGCATCGCGCGCCTGCGCGTGCAAAGGCTGGCGTCGTAACCCGCGCCTCTACCCATTGCAACCTCCGCCCGTCACCATGGCGGGCCCCACGTTCTGGAATGCCGCAGTGCTGAGTACGATTGGTTTGTTGATGGGCCTGTACGTGGCCTGGCGCCTGTTCTGGCCGCTGCGCCTGCAGGTGTGGGCCAAGGCTCTGTTGTCGCTGCTGCTGGTGGGCCTGGCCGTGCAGCTGCGTATCGTCGCCACCTTCTGGGGCACGATGGCCTCGCCGGAAATCCCGAAGATGGCCATCGCCGTGCTGGCCACCGGCTCGACCGCCGTGCTGCTGCTGGCGCTGGCGATGCTGCTGTTCGACGCCGGCCTGCTGCTGGCGCGCGTGCTGCGCCTGCCCCGTGCGGTCGCGGCCCTGCGCACCCC
>DOKO01000014.1:3825-4214 GCA_003510825.1 Stenotrophomonas sp. | reverse complement strand
GCTGCAGGCCGCGGGCCAGGGGCCTGCACGTGTTGCCGCGCGCGAGCGGCAACGGGTGCTGCAGGCGCGCGCGCTGCTGGATGCGCGCTTCGGCGAGGAGTGGCCGCTGGAACGGCTGGCGCGCGAGGTCGGGCTGGGCGAGAAACGCCTGCAGGCGGGTTTCCGCGCGCTGGTGGGAACGTCGGTGCATGGGCACCTGCGCGAGGTACGGCTGCAGGCCGCGGGCCGGATGCTGCACGGCGGCCACAGCGTCACCGACACCGCGCTGGCGGTGGGCTTCTCCAGCCTGAGCCATTTCAGCAAGGCGTTCCGCACGCAGATGGGCTGTACTCCACGCGCGTGGCAGCGCGGGGAAGGTGCGGGGCCGGAGTCGGGGTCAGATCCCTTTC
>DOKO01000014.1:0-3634 GCA_003510825.1 Stenotrophomonas sp. | reverse complement strand
AGTCGGGGTCAGATCCCTTTCGCAGCGCGAAAGGGCTCTGACCCCACCAGCGTCTCCGTCAACCGACGCTGCGACTGCAACGCCCGCCGTATCGCCGTCAGGTCACGCGCCGGAACACCTTGCTCGATGAATTCCGCATAGCGCCTGCGCCGCGCTTCCACATCAGTGGCAATGAGCTCGAACGCAGAATGCGGCACGAGCAACGCATTCGCCCGGCCTCGTGCATTGGCACGATAGCTCGACCAGCGATAGTCCCCGGGATGCGCAACCATGCCCGCCCGCACCGGATTGAGCTCGATGTAGCGTTGGCAGGCGAGCAGATACCGATCCGTATCAATCACCGTGGAATGGAAACGTCCTTCCCAGAGGCTGCCAGTGCGGCGTTCTCGCTCATTTACATGGCGCACGTAGGTGCGGTTCACCGCCTGCATCATCCGTGACATCCCGCCAAGGGCGTCGGGCGTCACCAGCAGATGGACATGGTTGCCCATGAGCACATAGGCGTGAATCCTGCAGCGGTGTTCGTGCGCGCAATCGCGAAGCAGGCCCAGGTAAAGCGCGGGGTCACGGTTGCTGAAGAAAACGGCTTGGCGATTGTTGCCGCGCTGCACGATGTGTTGCGGGTAGCCGGGGGCATCAATACGACGCGGCCGTGGCATGGGTGTCTCCGGAGCCAAGGGGTCAGAGCCTTCGCTGCGCGAAGGGATCTGACCCCGAGCATTCGACAACGCGGCGTGCGTGACAGTCGGTCGACTACGTGACGTTGGGTAGGGAGTTGGGGTCAGAGCCCTTTCGCGGTGCGAAAGGGATCTGACCCCGACTTGCCCCGCTGCGCGGGCTCAGCCCAGCAGCTTGCGCACCTTGGTCAGTGCGGTCATGAAGCGCTCGATCTCGGCGTGCGTGTTGTAGAACGCCAGCGAGGCACGGCAGGTGGCGGCGACGCCGTAGTACTGCAGCAGCGGGTGCGCGCAGTGCTGGCCAGAACGCACGGCCACGCCTTCCAGGTCGAGCAGGGTGGCCAGGTCGTGGGCGTGCGCGCCGTCGATCAGGAAGGACACCACGGCGGCCTTCTCAGGCGCTTCGCCGAGGATGCGCAGGCCATCGACCTTGCGCAGTTCTTCAGTGAAGTGCGCCAGCAGTTCGGCTTCGCGCGCTTCCACGTGCTCCAGGCCCAGGCCCTGCAGGTAATCCACGGCCACGCCCAGGCCGATGAAGCCGGCGATGTTGGGGGTGCCGGCTTCGAACTTGTGCGGGGCGTCGTTGAACACGGTGCCGTCGAAGCTGACTTCCTTGATCATCTCGCCACCGCCGAGGAACGGCGGCATCGCGTCGAGATGCTCGCGGCGTGCCCACAGCACACCGGTGCCGGTCGGGCCGCACATCTTGTGGCCGGTGATGGCGTAGAAGTCGCAGCCGATCGCGGCCACGTCGACCTTGCGGTGCGGCACCGCCTGCGAACCATCGACCACGGTGACGATGCCGCGCTTGCGCGCTTCACGGCAGATCTCGCGCACCGGGTTGACCGTGCCCAGCACGTTGGAGACGTGGGCCACGGCCAGCAGCTTGACCTCGGGGGTCATCGCCTTGCGCAGCGCGTCCAGGTCCAGCGCGCCATCGGGGGTGATCTCGGCCACGCGGATGGTCGCGCCGGTGCGCTGGGCAACCAGCTGCCACGGCACGATGTTGGCATGGTGTTCCATGCGCGAGACCAGGATGACATCACCGGCCTTCAGCCGCGGCAGCGCCCACGAATACGCCGCCAGGTTGATGGCGAAGGTGGTGCCGCTGCACAGCACCAGCTCGTTGCTGCGCACGTTGAGGAAGCGCGCAAGCTTGTTGCGCGCGCCCTCGTAGGCGTCGGTGGCCTCGGTGCCCAGCGCGTGCACGGCACGGCTGACGTTGGCGTTGTAGCGGCGGTAGAACTCGTCCACCGCGCCGATCACCTGCACCGGCTTCTGGCCGGTGTTGGCGTTATCGAAATACACCAGCGGCTTGCCGTGCACTTCGCGCATCAACAGCGGGAAGTCGAGGCGGACGCGGTCCCAGTCCGGCGTGCCGGCAGGGGTTTCGATCGGGCGCGGCGTGGACAGGTTCATGCCACACCTGCCTCGGCCAGGGCCTTGTCCAGGCGGCGCGCCAGCTGCTCGCGCAGGGCTTCGGGCAGCACCTTCAGCGGCTCGTGGCAGAACGCGGCGCTCAGCAGTGCCTGTGCCTGCGGCTGCGGCAGGCCGCGCGAACGCAGGTAGAACAGCGCGTTGGCATCGAGCTGGCCGACGGTGGCACCGTGGGCGGCCTTCACTTCGTCGGCGTCGATCACCAGCACCGGCTGGGTGTCGATCTCGGCGTCGGCCGACAGCAGCAGGTTCTTGTTGGACAGGTTCGCGTCGGTGCCGTCGGCGCCTTCGCGGATCTGGATGCCACCATGGAACACCACGCGGCTGCGGTTGGCCGCCACGCCGCGCCACAGCAGCTCGCTGCTGGTATCGCGGGCGATGTGGTCGATGCCCAGGCGGGTATCGACGTGGCGGCGGCCATTGCCGAGCAGCACGCCGTTGGCGGTCAGCTGGGCGTTGTCACCTTCCAGGCGCACGTTCAGTTCGTGGCGGCTGAGTGCGGCACCCAGTTCCAGGTCGACGCGGTGGTACTGGGCATCGCGTGCCAGCACCGCATCGGTACGCAGGAAGCTGGTCTGGCGTGCGCTGCCGGCCTGCACGCGGGCGTGCTTGAGCACGGCATCGCGGGCGACGTGGGCATGCAGCACGGTGTTGTCCAGGTGCGCCGAGTCGCCCACGCTGAAGCGGTGCTCGACCACGCCCAGGCTGGCGCCGGCACGCAGTTCGATCAGGTGGCGGTGGTGCCAGGCCAGGTCGGTCTCGCCGGCGACGCTGGCGAACACCAGCTGCAGCGGCACCTCGACCTGCACGCCCTCGTCCACGCGCAGCACCACGCCTTCATCGGCCAGCGCGGCATTCAGGCGGGCGAACACCTCGTCGCTGCGCTCGTAGCGGCGGCCGAGGAAACGCGCGGCATCCTCACCGGCGGCCAGCGCCGAGGACAGCGGTTCCAGCTGCACGCCGGCCGGCAGGCCGTGGGTGTCGCTCAGCGCGTCGCTGAGGCGGCCGTTGACGAACACCAGACGCGGCGCGGGGATGTCTTCCAGCACGGCCGCATCCAGCACCGGCGGCGACAGCGGCGCGGCGGCGAAGGCGCGGCGCTCCAGCTGGCGCAGCGAGGTGTACTTCCAGGCTTCGCTGCGGGCGGCCGGCAGGCCATCGTGCAGCACCGTGTCGAGCACTTCGCGGCGCGCATCGCTGCCGCAGAAGGCCTGGGCCATCGAGTCGAGCAGGGCGCTCATCAGACCGCCGCCTCGCGCACCACGCGATCCTTGAGGAAATCGTAGCCGTGCGCTTCCAGCTCCAGGGCCAGTTCCGGGCCACCGGTCTTGACGATGCGGCCATCGGCCAGCACGTGCACCACGTCCGGCTTGATGTAGTCCAGCAGGCGCTGGTAGTGGGTGATGACCAGGAACGAACGGTCGGCCGCGCGCAGCGCGTTGACGCCGTCGGCCACGCTCTTCAGCGCGTCGATGTCCAGGCCCGAATCGGTTTCGTCGAGGATCGCCAGCTTCGGCTCG
>DOKO01000015.1:946-5974 GCA_003510825.1 Stenotrophomonas sp. | reverse complement strand
CGGCCACCCTTTTTCGGTGGCAGGTCATTCGTACCCGCGCTATCTCAAGGTGCCAATCAGACAAGTTGCAGATCGACTGCAAACCCCGTCGCTTCCGGCATTTTGGCAGCGCTGTTAAGCCGCCCAAACCCTTGCTGCCGTTGGCACCGCAGACACCTGTGCAATTTGCGACAGGCGTCGGCATTGCACGCCGCCGGTGTGCCTCGTCAGCGAGGCGATCGCGACAGCTCGCTGTCGATCACGCTGTCGATCCAGCCGGCGTAGCGCGAGATGCGCACGTTGTGCACCACCTGCCCGTAGAACCCCGCTTCCAGCGCATGCTCCGGCACGGCCGTGATCCACGAGCCCAGACCGACCAGCTGCCAGCCATCGCGGTCGCGGATCATCAGCGGGCCGCCGCTGTCACCGCCGCCGATCACGCCTTCCAGCGGCAGACCGTCGCCCGGGCCATCGAAGCGATACCAGAGATAGCGGTCGTTGCCGCCGGTGACCGCGTTCTCCGCGCGGCGCAGCTCGCCCCGGTGAGGCGCACCTGGCAGCAGCCCGATCAGGCCGGTACCGGTGGCACCTTTGCCCACGAGCGTGGCGATCTTTCCCGCTTCGTCCTGCCCGCGATAGAGGCGAACCGGCGTAACGTCGCTGACCGGCGTGGCCAGCTGGATCAGCGCGATGTCATCGGAGGCGGCGAGGAAGGCGTGGATCGGGCCTGGATTGCCGGAGGCAAGAGCCGCCTGGCCCAGTGCATCGGGCATGCGCCGGTAGCCCGGATGCACGACCACGCGTTCGACGCGGTAGGCCTGGCCGTTGATCTGCACCTTGGCATCCATGCCCTCCATCGGTGCGGCGTGTGCGGCGGTCACCACCCAGCGCGGCGCGATGAGCACGCCGTGCCCTTCGCCCGGCATGTCGGCCAGGGCCGGGAAGGCGGAGGCCGGAACGCGGTAGGCGCTGTCATCCACATCGCTGCGGATGACGATGGCGCCGGCGGTGAAAGGCAGGGTGGCGAGGGCGAGCAGAAGCCAGCGATGCATGGGTCGGTGCAGTCCTGTGCGGGTCAATCCGCACCGTAGCCCGGGTCCGGCTTACGGAACACCTGCGTGCGACGAAGGGGCGATCCGGTGTGATCAACCGGGAGGAATGAGGGGTGACGACCGCCACTCCGGCAGACCGACCGCGCGGCGGGTGCGCGTCACGATGGCGGCGATCTCTGCCTCGAAGCCGCCGCCGGGTTGCAGCCGTGACGTGAGCTCGGCACAGCGTCGCTTCAGCACATCGACCCATGGCGCTGTGTGGCTTTCCTCAGCGGCCAGGGCAAAGTGCCGGCGAGCCTCGGCGTACGCGCCTGCCAGCCCGGCGGTTATGCCGGCATGCATGTGCTCCCGGATGCCCGGTTGGGGGTGACGGCTCATCAACGCACTTACCTGTCCCGGGGTGGGGAAGCGGCCACGCAGGGCCAGCACCTCGGCTGCCGCCTGCTCGGCCAGTGCCTGGGCGGCCACGGTAAATTCGGCGGTATCGGTGAAGGGCTGGAACGGGGCGATGCGGTAGCCCGCATCGAAGGACAGGAAATCCTTCTCTTCCCAGAGCCAGCACGCGCCGACATTGAGATAGCTGCCGCTGCTCCATCCCGAGGGCTGGAACTCGATCACCCCGACCCACCAGCCGTGGTCGTCAAGCCAGGTGCGCGAGCGGCCTTTCTGCACGCAGCCCAACGGGCGCAGTGCGGATCTTGCCGCTGCAGTCAGCAGGCGGGTGTGTTCCGGTGTCGGCATCCCCAGCGTCCTTGCGAGTGGCGTGCCGACGAGTATCGCAGAGCACATCGGGCGTGGGGCCCCGGTACGTGCCGGGGCCTCGATGCCTCAGCGCAGCACCGCGTCAAACGTATCCGGGTTGCCGTCATTGGCGACCGCCGGCACATTCAGCAGGCGGGCCAGCAGCGGGTAGACATCCACGTTGTCGAAGCCCTCAACAGTCCTGCCGGCCTCGAAGGAGGGGCCGGTGGCCACGAACACCGCGCGCATCGACGGCAAGGTGTTGTCGTAGCCGTGGGTGCCGCGGTACGCATGGGCGTGGCGGGCGAGCATGTCGGGCGTCAATGCATCCCAGCCTTCGTCCATCTCGCAGACGATCGGCGGCGTGCGCGGGTGCTGGCCATACTGCCAGCGCGGCGGCAGGTCGGCGCGCTTCCAGCACTGGTAATGGTCGTGGCGGCCGATCAGGGCCTGCTCGGCCTCACGCTCGCGACCGGGCCTGGCCTGGAAGCCGACCGGCTGGCCGACGCTGGTGGCCACGGCAACGGCCGGGTCGACCATGCGTTCGGTATCGAGCACGTGGCCTTCCGGCAGCTCGGCCATGCCGTGGTCGGACACCAGCACGATGTTGGTATTGCTGGCCAGGCCCCGCGCGTCCAGGCCTTCCAGCACCTGGCCGACGATGGCATCGGCGCGCTGGATCGCCTGGCGGTACTCGGCTGAATCCGGCCCGTAGGTGTGGCCGGCCTTGTCGACGTTTTCCATGTACAGCGTGGCCAGGCGCGGCGCCTGCGGGCCGGTCTGCGACAGCCAGCCCAGCACGGTCTGCACGCGGTCTTCCAGCGCGATGTTGCGGTCGTAGACCTGCCACTGGCTGGGCCGTACGCCCTGGATGGCGGCCTCGCTGCCGGGCCACGACCAAGTGGCCGTGCGCACCCCGGCCTTCTCGGCGCTGACCCAGATCGGTTCGCCGCCCCACCAGCGCGCGTCGGTGACGGCGGCCGGGTTGCTGATCTCGAACCCACCCAGCTGCGGGTCCTGCATGCTGTTGTGGATGATGCCGTGGTGGCCGGGACGCAGGCCGGTCACCAGGGTGTAGTGGTTGGGGAAGGTCAGCGACGGGTAGGACGGCGTCATCCAGCGCGCGCGCACGCCGCCGTCGATCATCCGTTGGATGTTGGGGGTCAGGCCGCGGTCGAGGGCATCGGCACGCAGGCCATCGATGGAGACCAGCAGCAGGCGCGGTGCGGGCTGTATCGCGGCCGGGGGCGTTGCAGCGGCCTGGCGGGGCGACGGCGTGCTGCACGCCATCAGGGAGAGGGCGGCGATCGAGCCGCAGAAAAGACGGATGTTCATGGCCCATCCTAGCCTTCGGCGATGACAGGTCTAGGACGGATGTGGCCGTAGAGTCGAGCTTGCTCGACTGTTTTTCCTCAGTGGAGCAAGCTCGACTCTACCGTGCCAGGGCCTGCCACTCGCGCTCCGGCTGCATGCCCAGGCGTTCGATGAAGGGGCGCAGGCCCGCGTAGAACGCCTGCGGCACCGGGTTCTTCGCGCCGTCCCATTCCAGCTGGTTGCACTGGAAGCAGACCTCCAGCGTGTGGGTGCGCTTGTTCCCCTTGTAGAACTCGAAGCGGTGATGGGGCTCGAAGATGCAGGCGGCGACCCACTGGCTGACATAGGGATCGATTCCCTCCAGCGTAGCCAGGAACGGCAGTTTGTCATTGCCGGCCAGCACCACTTCGCGATACCTGCGCTCCGGTGGCGGTGTGTCGCTGTTGATGCCTTCGTTGGTGTCATATCGATAGGAATGCTCAACGACCACGATGCGGTCGGCGTTGCGGGCCACTCGGGCAATATCATCCAGCATGGGTTGGCCCTCGGCATTCGGTGGCCTGTCTTCGATGGCCAGCGGGTCTTCGCTGGCGGCGGCCGGTGGCGGTGTCGTCGCCTGTGGGGAGCACCCGCAGACGACGCCCAGCAGGACCGGAATCATCATTCGCCCCAGCTTGCCGACGAGGAAGGGGTAGAGGCGGGTAGCAGGCAATCCGTTGCGGGTGCTGGGCATGGTGGGGGTCTGGTGGTGGGCGTGGCCTTGGGTAAGGGTGACTCTACCGGAGGGTGGGCGCGGGCGGATGTGTCTGGTCGACCAAGGTCGACCGCTACCAGGGCAGGCCTGCCTGGGCGGTTGACGTTATGGGCGGGCGGGCGCAGGCTGGCCGGGCATGCTTCCTGGACTGAAGGGAGACTTATGACTGCAAGCGCGTCCCTCCACCCCACGCCGGAAACCCAGGGCCACTCGCGCCTGTGGAGCGTGTTCTGGCTGCAGGGGGTGATTCCCAGCAACATCCTGTGGGCGGTCGCCCTGTGGGCCTTGGCCAACCAGCGCACCACGCTGCTGCTGGCGGTGTTTGCGGTGCTGCTGCTCTATACCGGCTGGATCATCCCGGCGGTATGGCGGGCTGCACCAAGTGCACGCACCCCCAACCTGGGCGTGGCCGCACGCGGGCTGACCGTGGCCTGGGGGCTGAACACCGTACTGGTGATCTTCTTCCTGACCCTGCAGCTGGTGGCTCAATAGAACTGAATGGGTTCGCCGCCGCGGTCGAAGGCGGCGAAGCGGCCGATCTGGCCGTCATGGATGGCATTGACCATCAACTGCAGCGGACGGGCGGCTTCATCGCTGTTGGGTGCAAACCCGGCACGGCCGTCCATCGCAGCCACGAACACCAGGTCCCAGTCGATGCCGGTGCGGGTCGACTCCGCGGCCAGGGCCTGGAAGCTGGGTATCTCCGCGGGCAGCTTGTCCACGCACAGTACCGGTGACAGGGTGCCGCCTTCGCGACGGTCATGCCGCTCGCGCTGGTCGGTGGTGGGCGCCTCGGGCAGGTCGGCACGCACGAACACGAACAGCAGGCGCTGCGGCTCGGCCTGTTCGCCTGCGGCGTGCAGAAGCTGCTGGAAATCGTTCATCATCATGAGGGTTGTCACACATCCGCTGCACGGAAAGCCGCATGCTGCCACAACGCGTGCGCTGCCGGGCCGGCGGCAATTGATTTAAGTCATGCCCAAGGCACGAGCGGCCGCGTAATCTGGCAACTGTTCCGGCAGGCGAGGACATCCGGGCCATTCCGGGCACGGGCAAGACGGTGGAGCAACAAGGTGGACCAGCCATGAGCCAACTCACCGACGGATTCGGACGCAGCTTTCCGTACCTGCGCCTGTCGCTGACCGAAGCGTGCAACTTCCGTTGCAGCTACTGCCTGCCCGATGGCTA
>DOKO01000015.1:500-751 GCA_003510825.1 Stenotrophomonas sp. | reverse complement strand
TACTGCCTGCCCGATGGCTACCAGGCCGATGGCAGGCCGCGTTTCCTGCAGGTGGATGAGATCGCCCGCCTGGTGCGTGCGTTCGCTGCGCTGGGCATGAGCAAGATCCGTCTGACCGGCGGCGAGCCGAGCCTGCGCAAGGACCTGGAACAGATCATCGGCACCGTGGCTGCGGTGCCGGGCATCCGCAAGGTGGCCATCACCACCAACGGCACGCTGCTGCCGCGGCGCCTGCCGGGCTGGCACCGCGC
>DOKO01000015.1:0-301 GCA_003510825.1 Stenotrophomonas sp. | reverse complement strand
CCTGCCGGGCTGGCACCGCGCTGGCCTGACCGCGCTGAACGTGAGCATGGACAGCCTGCAGCGCGAACGCTTCCACACCATCACCGGGCATGACCGCCTGCCCGAGATCGAACAGGGCCTGGCCCTGGCACAGGCGCTGGGCCTGCCGTCGATCAAGCTCAACGCAGTACTGCTGCGCGGGCTCAATGACGATGAACTGCCGCAGTGGATGGACTACCTGCGTGACCGCCCCTTCAGCGTGCGCTTCATCGAGCTGATGCGCACCGGCGACAACGAAGCCTATTTCCAGCGCCACCACCTG
>DOKO01000227.1 GCA_003510825.1 Stenotrophomonas sp. | reverse complement strand
CCGGGCCATGCCCGGCGAACAAGGAAACAAGGAACGTTGCATGCCCGCCCCGGGTGATATCTACGCCGTCCACAACGAACGCCTGCAGGCGTTCGTCGCCTACCAGCTGACCCACCAGGATGCGCGCGACGGCAGCCTCGCTGTGCTCACCCTGGACTGGACCGGCCCCGCCCTGCCTGACCCGGCGACCGTCGCCGCCATGCAGCCGGCGTGCTTCAACGACCTGCAGCAGGACGATGCGCTGCACCACCTCTGGGCAGGAAAGCGGCCGCCGCGCGATTTCCAGCCTGTGGGCTGGCGCGAGCCGCTGATCGATGCCGCACCGAAGAAGTCCAGCAGCTGGCCCGACGGCTCGGAAGTCGCACGCCAGCGCCGCTGGGATGCATTGGATGCGGCCGCCGTACAGGCCTTCAAGCGCGCCAACGCCGCGCCCGAGGATCGAAGCGTGCTGGTGGAAAACGGCGAGTATCCGGTACGCCGCTGCGCTACCCGCCTGGATGGCGCGGCCATGAACCTTGCCCCTTCGCTGGCACTGTTCGATGCCCTGCCCCTGCTCACCCGGCTGGACATCAGCGAACCGGTGCCCGGCCTGCTGCCGTGGCTGCGCACGCGGCCGCTGATCCACACACTGGACATCAGCCAGCTGCAGGACACCACGCTGGACCTGCGCGGCACCGGCCTGGTCCAGGCCAGCATCGATGCCAGCGGTCTGCGCCACCTGCATCTCAACGATGGCCTGTCCCGCCTGACCCTGCATGGCAGGCTCGAGCCCGATCTGCGCATCACCGCCGAGGATGACGGCCGCTGGCTGACGCTCATCAGCACCGATGCCACGCTGGCCTGGACTGGACTGCCGTCGCTGGGCGAGCTGCAGCTGCGCGACGTGCGGGAACTGGATGGCGGACGCATCGCCGAACGCTTCCCGCAGCTGCGGGCACTGCGCATCATCGGCGCCCCCGCCGTGCTGCACGGCCTGCAGCGGCTGGGTGAACTGGGGCAGCTGCATACGCTCAGTGCCAGCGATGTATTCCCGGCCGGCGATGCGGTATTTCCTGCGCCAGGCCACTGGCCGCGGCTGTGCCGGCTGTGGTTGAGCAGCCTGCCCGCCGCGCTGGGCGCCGCGATCAGGAAGGCTTACGCGCGCGAGGTTGCCAGCGGCCTGGATCTTGAGGTCAGCCAGCTGCGCAAGCCCGATTGGCTGGCTGCCAACCTCGATAATCCGTTCCGCGACTGGGACGGCAGCGCGCATGTCAGCACCGCGCAGGCGAACAAGGCGGCCGCGCTGTATCGCAAGGCCTGTACCGAGGCGCTGAAGCTCGCCGCGGCAACCTGCGACGCGGCGGCATTGACCGCAACGCTGGCGCAGGTCGGGCGCACCTATACCGAAGGCTTCAACGCACTGGATCGCCGCAGCGGCTTCATCGAAACCGAGGAACGCGAGCAGATCTACACGGCGTGGCTGCGCATCGTCGATGCGGCGGAAACGCGCAGCGGAACGGTGCTCGACCGCGAGGTACTGCGCGCGGCGATGAACGAGGTCAGGACGTTCTGAGAGCATCTGCCGGGCATCGCCCGGCGCTACCCGATCACCGCTCCCGGTCAAACGCGGGCAATACCATCGCTTAGAAACTGACGCAACTGACCAGTACGACTCAGCGAGGCACATTGCCCTCATCCCCTCCAAGCAATTGATCTGGAAGATAAATCCACGGATTTTGGTCAGACTGGGGACCTTTCCCTTGTCGCCACGCGCGCAGGCTTCCTACCGTTGTGGGTTTCCTGACAGGGTGCCTACCATGCCGAAGGCCGGAGACATTTTCGCTTGCTTCAATCCGCGCCTCGGAGCGTTTGTCGCGTTTCAGCTCACCCCTGCCGAGCCGGGCGGCTCGCCGCCCGTTGTAACCCTCGACTGGAGTGGTCCGACACTACCTACCGAGACAGAAATAGATGCGATGCGACCAGCCGAGTTCACTTACCCGACGTTGCTGAAACGACCCTCGCCCTATCAACACGTTGTTGCATGGTATGGCGCCATGCCTCGCAGCTACCAGCATGTGGGTTGGCGCGAACCAATGCTCCTGGATGCTCCGAGAATGTTCAGCAGCTGGCCTGATGGAACGGCGATTCTCCATCAGCGCATCTGGGACGCGCATGATCCGCAGATGGTGCAGGCGTACCTGTCGTCGCAGCAGGCGCCCCCGGACAAGACAGTGCTCGTCCAAGGCGATGGTTGGACGGTAACGCGTGATGCAAGATCTCTTAACAGCGAAGCCCTTTCCGGGGTCGATTCACTGGAACTGTTCAACCAGCTACCCATGCTGGAATCCATTGGTATCACCAAACCGCATGATGGACTCTTTCGCTGGCTTGGCACGCGACCGTTGATTGCAACCATGCGCATCTCAGGGCAGCAGGATCCGATACTCGATCTGCGCGGAACGCATATCCGCCGCCTCGTGCTGGATGTTACCGGCCTCAAAGAAGTGCGGCTCAGCAGTACTCTCGAAGACCTCACAATCATCGGAGCCTGCGACAGCTCGCTGGTCATCAGCAGCGAATGCAACGGCCGCAATCTGGTCGTCTGCGTGGAAGACCCGACCCTCCCGTGGGCGGGGCTGCCCGAGCTGGGGAGACTGGAGCTTTGGGATGTGGAATCCTTCTATCCTGATCGGGTGATTGCGCGTTTTCCTGGACTCAGCGCCCTGGCCGTGGCAGGACGTCTCTGCCGTACGTCGACGCTACTTCCGCTGGGCAACCTCGCACATCTTCAGTTCCTGTCACTTACGGAAGTATTTCCGGAACAGCACGAGTTTCCATTGCCATCCTGCTGGCCACAGTTGACGCTGCTCAGACTCCACAGCGCACCCGATGCTTTGGCCAAGGCAGTCAAGAAATCGTTCAAGCCACTGGTTCCGGACGAACTCGACCTCGACGTGCGGCGCCCGCGCAAACCCGACTGGCTGGCCGCCAACCTGGATAATCCTTTCCGCGACTGGGAAGGCCGATCAGGCATCAGTGCCGGGCAAGCCAAGAAGGCGGCTACGCTCTATCGGAATGCGCTCAGAAGCGCGCTGGATCGCGCTGCTCAACTGGCCGAGCAGCCCACAGCGCTGACTGAGGCGCTGACGCAGATCGCAACAGACTACATCGATGGATTCAACGCGATGGACCGCCGCACCCAGATCATCGAAACCGTTGAACGCGAGGAAATCCTGGATGCCATGGCCGCTGTCATCAACGCGGCGGAAACTGTGCGGCAGACGCAACTGGGCACTGATGCCTCACCGCTTGAGCGACAGGCGATCCTTGATTCAGTCGAAGCGCTACGGGAGTTCTGAGCGCTATTGGCTATTGGAAATTCATCCACGCATGGCGTGGATCTACCGCTGCGGCACCAGTAGTGCCGGCCGCTGGC
>DOKO01000279.1:374-3907 GCA_003510825.1 Stenotrophomonas sp. | reverse complement strand
CGGCCGTTGTAGAGCCGGGCCCATGCTCGGCTGCTTCTACCTTGGCGGCCTGAGCCGAGCATAGGCTCGGCTCTACAATTTCAGGCCTGAGCCGAGCATGGGCTCGGCTCTACAGAACAACGGCAACCCCGCATTCGCGCAGACCCAAGCCCTGCCCGCCTATCGGCGGCGCAGGCGCATACCTACGCTTGTCTCCTCGGTGGCCGCGCAGCGCCCGCGCGACGCCTTCTGGAGAACGCCATGAACCACACCTCTTCCACCATCGATACCGACCCGCAGGAAACCCGCGAGTGGCGCGAGTCGCTGCAGGCCGTGCTCGAGATCGGCGGCCGCCCGCGCGCGCACTACCTGCTCGACCAGCTGTCCGACCTCGATGCAGACCGGCACGGCGACCTGCACACGCGCGCCTGGACCGCCTACACCAACAGCATCCCGCTGCACCGGCAGCCGCCCTACCCCGGCGACCTCGCCATCGAGCGGCGGCTCAACGCGATGATCCGCTGGAACGCAATGGTGATGGTGCTGCGTGCTGGCAAGCACTCCAACGTCGGCGGCCACATCGCCACCTACCAGTCGGCGGCAGTGCTGTACGACGTGGGCTTCGATCATTTCTTCCGTGGCCGCACCGAGACCTTCGACGGCGACATGATCTACATCCAGGGCCACTCCGCCCCCGGCATCTACGGCCGCGCCTACCTGGAAGGCCGCCTGGACGATCAGCAGATGGACAACTTCCGCCGCGAAGCCGGGCGCGAAGGCCTGTCCTCGTACCCACACCCGCGGTTGATGCCGGAGTTCTGGCAGTTCCCCACGGTGTCGATGGGCCTGGGCCCGCTCACCGCCGCCTACCAGGCGCGCTACATGCGCTACCTGGAATACCGCGGGCTCAAGCCGCACCAAGGCCGCAAGGTCTGGGCCTTCCTCGGTGATGGCGAGATGGACCAACCCGAGTCGCTGGCCGCCATCTCCCTGGCCGGGCGCGAGCGCTTGGACAACCTGGTGTTCGTGGTCAACTGCAACCTGCAGCGCCTCGACGGGCCGGTGCGTGGCAATGCCAAGGTCATCCAGGAGCTGGAAGGCACCTTCCGTGCCGCGGGCTGGAACGTCATCAAGGTGATCTGGGGCGGTGGCTGGGATGAGCTGCTGGCCGCCGACCACGACGGCCTCCTGCGCCAGCGCATGATGGAATGCGTGGACGGCGACTACCAGACGTTCAAGTCGCAGAACGGTGCCTACGTGCGCGAGCATTTCTTCGGTGGCCACCCGGAACTGCTGGCCCGCGTGGCGCACATGAGCGATGAACAGATCTGGGCGCTGGCACGCGGTGGCCACGATCCGCAGAAGGTGCACGCGGCCTACCTGCAGGCCATGCAGACCACCGGCCGGCCGACGGTGGTGCTGGCCAAGACGGTAAAGGGCTTCGGCATGGGCGAGGCCGGCGAAGGCCAGAACATCAACCATCAGCTGAAGAAGATGAGCGCCGACGCGGTGCGCGCCTTCCGCGACCGCTTCGACCTGCCGGTCAGCGACGCACAGCTGGAGGACATGCCCTACCTGCGCCCGCAGCCGGGCAGCGCCGAAGCGCAGTACTTCGCCGAACGCCGCCGCGTGCAGGGCGGGCAGCTGCCCTCGCGCCGGGCGCGTGTCGAACCGCTGCCGATACCGCCACTATCCACGTTCAGCACGCAGCTGCAGGGCAGCGGCGACCGTGGCCAGTCCACCACCATGGGCTTCGTGCGCATCCTCACCACGCTGCTGAAGGACCCGGAGCTGGGCAGGCTGACCATTCCGATCGTGCCCGACGAATCACGTACCTTCGGCATGGAAGGCCTGTTCCGCCAGATCGGCATCCACTCCTACCTGGGCCAGCTGTACACCCCGCAGGATGCCGGCCAGCTGAGCTATTACAAGGAAGCCACCGACGGGCAGATCCTGCAGGAAGGCATCAACGAATCCGGTGCGATCAGCTCGTGGATCGCGGCGGGTACCGCCTACAGCAACCACGGCCTGGCGACGATCCCGTTCTACATCTTCTATTCGATGTTCGGCCTGCAGCGGGTGGGCGACCTGGCCTGGGCCGCCGCCGATGCGCGCACGCGCGGCTTCCTGCTGGGTGCTACCTCTGGCCGCACCACGCTGATGGGCGAAGGCCTGCAGCACGATGATGGCCACAGCCACGTGCTGTCCTCGGTCATTCCCAGCTGCATCTCCTACGACCCCACCTACAACTTCGAGCTGGCAGTGATCATCCACGACGGCCTGCGCCGCATGTACGTGGACCAGGAAGACATCTACTACTACATCACCCTGCTCAACGAGAACTACCCGCACCCCGCCCTGCCCGAGGGTGCCGAGGCTGGCATCCTCAAGGGCCTGTACCTGCTGCACCCGGCTCCGGCCGATGCCAGTGCGCAGCCGCGCGTGCAGCTGATGGGCAGTGGCGCGATCCTGCGCGAGGTGGAGGCCGCCGCCACCCTGCTGCAGCAGGACTTCGGCATTGCCAGTGACGTGTGGAGCGCCACCAGCCTGACCGAACTGCGTCGCGACGGCCTGGCCGCCGAGCGCTGGAACCTGCTGCACCCCGCCGCCGAAGCGCGCGTGCCCTACGTGCAGCAGTGCCTTGCAGGGCACGCTGGCCCGGTGGTGGTGGCCACCGATTACATGAAGATCGTCGCCGACCAGATCCGCCCCTTCATTGATGACCGTCGCTTCATCGCCCTGGGTACCGATGGTTTCGGCCGTTCCGACACGCGCGAATCACTGCGAACGTTCTTCGAGGTGGACCGCCACTTCATCGTGCTGGCTGCGTTGAAGGCATTGGCCGATGACGGTCGCGTCGAACGTACGCTGATGCAGGTCGCCATCGAGCGCTACGGCATCGACGTGGACAAGGCTGATCCGGCCGCGGCCTGATCAGCCGTTCCAGCCCAGCCCGCGCGGTTCATTGCTGAATCCCGCCGCGCGCAGCGCATCGACGGCGGGCCCGCGATGGACGGGCTCGTCGTTGATCCGCTCCAGGGTGAAGGACAACCGCCGGCCACGCCGCAGGCCAACGGCCAGCGCCTGCGCCGCCGTTGCCCAACGCGTGGTCACCTCGCGTGCCGTGCCGTCGATCCAGCTGGTCAGCTGGCGGCCGCCCTGCGGCAGATACAGCTGCAGGCGGCCTTCGCCGATCACCACCATCGCGCCGGCCCGACGCACCGGACGCGGCCCGGCGATCGGCTGGGGCCAAGGCAGCAGGCTGCCGAACGGATTGGCGGGATCCAGCGCCGACAGCGCAACCCAGCCGTCAGGTCCACGTGTCTGCTCGGCGCTGGCACGCAGGCGGTCGATGTCGTCGCGCTGGGCGAACTGGGCACCGCCCATGCCTTCCACGAAGCGACCGCGCAGCAGCTGGCCGGCATCCTCCATGCTGCGCAGCACCGGGCGCAGTGCCGGAAATCCACCGGCCACGGCTTCGCTCATCGCTGCGCTACGGGTGACCACCGTGTAGCGGTCCAGCAGCGCCTCGGTCTGCGCCAGCAGGTTGGCCA
>DOKO01000279.1:0-175 GCA_003510825.1 Stenotrophomonas sp. | reverse complement strand
AGCGCCTCGGTCTGCGCCAGCGCGCGCAGGGTGTCACTGGCGCGCTCGCGCGGCAGCAGCGACCAGCGTCCCGCCAGCGTCGGCCCCGTGCTGCTGGCCAGCTCCAGTCCTGCGGTGTCCGTCGTCAGTGGCACGAAGGCAAAGCCGCGGCGGCGGCGCGACACCGGCAGATCGG
>DOKO01000124.1:5029-5312 GCA_003510825.1 Stenotrophomonas sp. | reverse complement strand
CCACGCCCACGCTCAGGCGCAGGCGACCGCCGGCTTCGGACAACGTTGGCATCAACACCACCCGCGCGCCCACGCGCTGGGCGATCTCGGATGCATTGTTCGCGTCCAGCGGCGCATCCAGCGAGGCGCGCATCTGCTGCAGCACGCTGCGTGCTTTCAGGTCGCTGATCACGTTGACGTAGCGCGACTGTTCCAGGCTGATGCGCAGTGCCTGCTGGGTGGAACCATCCAGCAGGGTCTCACCGGTCAGGTTGCGCAGATCGCCGACCACCACCCAGTCGCG
>DOKO01000124.1:0-4868 GCA_003510825.1 Stenotrophomonas sp. | reverse complement strand
GCCGACCACCACCCAGTCGCGCTCGGCGAAGGCGATGGCCGGTTGCGGCCGGGTCAGCAACCAGCCGCCGACCAGCAGCGCCGCGGCCAGGGTGACTTCGGCGGTCATCACCAGCGGCTGCCGCCAGACCGGGATGTCACGCGATGCCTTCGCGGTCTGTCGCGGGCGCCCCAGACCGCGCGTCGCCGGGTCGTGCAGGCCGAACACTTCCATCGACTGCGCCACGCCCTTGAAGCGCCAGCGCCCGAAGGACTTCCACTTCAGCCCCTGCGCGACCTCGCCCAGATCGCCGGCGGCGCGGCGCACCATCGACTCGGCGGTGGCCGACACCAGGAACTGGCCGGGCTGCGCCAGCTGCATCAGGCGCGCGGCCATCGGCTTGGCCAGGCCTTCCACTTCCACCGGCTTGGCACCCAGCGCGATCGACTCGGCGCTGTTGTTCCACAGCAGCACTTCACCCACGTGCAGGCCGATGCGTGCGCGCAGCAGGATGTTGCGCTTGCCGCCCAGCGCCTGCAGGCCGCGCTGGTAATCCAGGCCGAAACCGAGGGCATCCACCGGGCGTTCGAACAGCATGAACAGACCATCGGAGCGGTCGATCTGCTGGCCGTTCCAGCGCTGCTGCAGGGCCATCACCAGGCGGTCATGGTCCTGGAACAGCTCAGCCGCCGCGGCGTCTCCCATCCGTTCCACCAGCAGGGTGGAATCGCACAGATCGGTGAACAGCAGCGCACGCAGCTGCGTGGTATGCGGAGTCGATGTTCCGGAATCGCCGTTCATCGCCACAGTCTCCGCTCACTGTCCGTCCGTAGGGTCAGCCCAATGCAGGCAGTTGCCGCCGGCGCGCTTGGCCCGGTACAGCGCACGGTCCGCGCCTGCATACCATTCACTCCAGTCCGCATCGGCCGCCAGCAGGCTGACGCCGATGCTGGCCGGGGTGACGTGCGGGTTGCCATGGCTGCGTTCGAGCAGGCCATGCACCGCGCTGAGGATGAACTCGGCCGCGTGCTGGGCCGCCTCGCGATCGGCATGGCGCAGGATCAGGCAGAACTCATCACCGCCAAGGCGACAGGCAAGGTCGTGTTCGCCGGCCATCGAGCGCAGGATGTTGCCCATGCTCTGCAGCACGCGGTCACCGGCCTGGTGGCCGTGGCGGTCGTTGACCTGCTTGAAGCGGTCGCAGTCGATCAGCAGCAGCGCCTGCGGCGCGCCCTGCGGCTGGCTGCGGCATTCCTGCAGGTACAGGGTCAGGCCGCGGCGGTTGTGCAGGCCGGTCAGTTCATCGGTACGCACCAGCTCACGCGTGTGGGTCAACTGGTGGGTGGTGATGTAGAGGTTGTCCAGCGCGGTTTCCAGATCGTGGTTGCGCCGCCGCAGCTGGCTGATCAGGGCCTGTTCGTTGGTCAGCACGCGCATGATCGTGCGGCGCAGGAAGTAGGCCACCAGCCCCGGATCGGATTCGACCAGGCAATGGAAATCGGCCGGGCCCAGTTCCAGCACGTGGCAGTCTTCGATCACGCGCGCGCCGGCGCTGCGCGGATGGTCGCCCACCAGCAGGCCCAGTTCACCGAAGAACTCATGTCGTCCCAGCGTCTTGGTCACCAGGTCCTCGCCGAAATCCAGTTCGATCAATCCTTCCACGATGACGTACATGCCATCGCCGCGGTGACCGCGGTGGAACAGCCATTGCCCGGCCTCGACCTTCAGGGGCCGCGCGAAGCGCGCAAAGAGGGCGACTTCCTCGTCCGACAACAGGGCGTGCACGATCTCGGCCATCGCCACCTGGGCGATACCGGTCGTCATGTCGATGTTCTCGGCCGCACCCCTGCCGGTCATTTCCCGCCGCCAGCGTCCCCTGGTGAGGAGCGGAGCATAGCAGTGAATCAAACTGTGCGCGTCTTCTCATTTTTCATGAAGACACCACGATCGGGGCCGAACAGGCGGGCAACCCGCATTCATGAGGGCAGTTGCGGCGCGGCGGGACCCCAGACACAACAACGCCGGCAGGTCCCCCGACCTGCCGGCGTCGTCTGGCCCTTCCCTGGCCACCCTGATGGGTTCGAAGGCCCGGGTAGAGTCGAGCCTGCTCGACTGCCCTGGCTTCGGGTGCGGTCACGTCAGTCGAGCAAGCTCGACTCTACGGGGTCGAGGTGCGATCAGGCGGCGCGCTCGCTGCGGCCGCCATGGAACTGCTCTTCCTCGGTCGAGCCGGTCAGCGCGGTGGTCGAGGACTGGCCCTGCTGGATGGCCTGGGTGACCGCATCGAAGTAGCCGGTGCCGACCTCGCGCTGGTGCTTGACCGCGGTGAAGCCGCGCTCGGCCGCTTCGAACTCGGCTTCCTGCAGTTCCACGAAGGCGCTCATCTGCCGGCGCGCATAGCCGTGGGCCAGGTTGAACATGCCGTAGTTCAGCGCGTGGAAGCCGGCCAGGGTGATGAACTGGAACTTGTAGCCGTAGCTGCCCAGCTCGCGCTGGAACTTGGCGATGGTGGCGTCGTCCAGGTTCTTCTTCCAGTTGAAACTGGGCGAGCAGTTGTAGGCCAGCAGCTTGCCCGGGTACTTCGCATGGATCGCCTCGGCGAATTTCCGTGCGAACTCCAGATCCGGCTTGCCGGTCTCGCACCAGACCAGGTCGGCGTAAGGGGCGTAGGCCAGACCACGGCTGATCGCCTGGTCCAGGCCGTTGCGGGTCTTGTAGAAGCCTTCCACGGTGCGCTCGCCGGTGGTGAACGGCTGGTCGTTGCCGTCGATGTCACTGGTCAGCAGGTCGGCGGCTTCGGCATCGGTGCGCGCCACCAGCAGGGTCGGCACGCCCAGCACGTCGGCCGCCAGGCGCGCGGCGTTGAGCTTTTCGATGGCCTCGCGGGTCGGCACCAGCACCTTGCCACCCATGTGCCCGCACTTCTTCACCGAGGCCAGCTGGTCCTCGAAGTGCACGCCGGCGGCACCGGCTTCGATCATCGCCTTCATCAGCTCGAAGGCGTTCAGCACGCCGCCGAAGCCGGCCTCGGCATCGGCCACGATGGGCTGCAGGAAGTCGATGTCATCCTTGCCTTCGGCATGGTGCAGCTGGTCGGCGCGCAGCAGGGTGTTGTTGATGCGCTTGACCACCGCCGGCACCGAGTCGGCCGGGTACAGCGACTGGTCCGGGTACATCTGCCCGGCCAGGTTGGCATCGGCCGCCACCTGCCAGCCGGACAGGTAGATCGCCTTCAGCCCGGCCTTGACCTGCTGCATGGCCTGGTTGCCGGTCAGTGCGCCCAGCGCATTGACGAACTCGCGCTCGTGCAGCGACTTCCACAGCTTTTCCGCGCCCAGCCGGGCCAGCGAATGCTCGATGTGGACGGTGCCACGCAGGCGCACCACGTCGGCGGCGCTGTAGTTGCGCTGGATGCCTTCCCAGCGCGGGTGGGTGTCCCAGTCGTGCTGGATCTGTTCGGCAGTGGGCAGGGTGCTCATGTCTTTCTCCAGTTCGGTGTTGTAGAGCCGGGCGCTGCCCGGCTGGGATGGATTCGGGGAAGCAGGCTGTCAGTCGATGCGTGCGTAGGCCGGCAGGGTCAGGAAATCGGTCAGTTCGTCGCTGCGGCTCAGTTCGCCCAGCAGGGCGATGGCCTCGCCGATGCGGGCGCCACCGGGCAGCGCGCGGGTATCGCCCAGCCGCGCCGGCAGCTGGGCCAGGGCGGTGTCGAGCAGCGGCAGGTCGATGGCGGTGCCGTCATCCAGCTGCTGGCCCGGCGTGTGCAGCCACTGCCACAGCTGGCTGCGGCTGATCTCGGCGGTGGCCGCGTCTTCCATCAGGTGGTGGATCGGCACGCAGCCGTTGCCGTCCAGCCACGCGGCCAGGTAGCGCACGCAGACTTCGACGTTGCCCTCGAAACCGGCGCGGGTGATGCTGCCAGGCGGCCGCGCGATCAGTTCATCGCGGCCCACGCGCACGTCCTGGCGCAGCACCTGATGCTGGTTCGCGGTGGGCATGTGCTCGTCGAAGATGGCCATCGCCACCGGGATCAGCGCCGGGTGCGCGACCCAGGTGCCGTCGTGGCCAGCACTGACTTCGCGCAGTTTGTCGGCGCGCACGCGGGCCATGGCCTGTTCGTTGGCGGCGGCATCGCTGTTGATCGGAATCTGCGCGGCCATGCCGCCCATCGCATGCGCGCCACGGCGGTGGCAGGTCTGGATCAGCAGTTCCGAATACGCCTTCAGGAACGGCTGGGTCATGGTCACCTGGCCACGCTCGGGCAGCACGCGGTCGGCATGGCGGCGGAAGGTCTTCAGGTAGGAAAAGATGTAATCCCAGCGGCCGCAGTTGAGGCCGACGATGCGCTCGCGCAGGGCGTGCAGGATCTCGTCCATCTCGAACACCGCCGGCAGCGTTTCGATCAGCACGGTCACCTTGATCTGGCCGTGCGGCAGGCCGAGCATGCCTTCGATGTGCGACAGCGCGGTCTCCCACAGCGCGGCCTCTTCCATGCTCTGCAGCTTGGGCAGGTAGAAGTACGGGCCGCGATCCTTGGCCTGCAGCGCGCGGGCATTGTGGAAGGCGAACACCGCCGCATCGAACAGGCCGCCGGCGATGAACTGGCCATCGACGCGCACATGCTTCTCGTCCAGGTGCCAGCCGCGCGGGCGCACGATCAGCACCGCCTGTTCCTCAAAGGGGCGCAGGGTGTAGTGCTTGCCCGGCTTGCCGTTGGCGGCCGGCGCGGTGAACTCCAGATCGCCGCGCACGGCGGCCGCCAGCGACTGCTGCCCGGCCAGCAGGTTGCGCCAGGTCGGTGAGGTCGAATCCTCGAAGTCGGCCATGAACACCTTGGCGCCGGAGTTCAGCGCGTTGATGACCATCTTCGGGTCGGTCGGGCCGGTGATCTC
>DOKO01000126.1:2466-2677 GCA_003510825.1 Stenotrophomonas sp. | reverse complement strand
ACCCCTGCTGGGCGCGGCTGCGCACAAACGAAAACCGCCGCCCTTGCGGGCGGCGGTTCGGGTACAGCGCGGTGCGGTGGGTCAGGCGGCCTGCGGCACGCGCAGCGAACGCACCAGGCCACCGATGTCGACGATCAGAGCAACACGGCCGTCGCCCAGGATGGTGGCACCGGACACCCCGCCAATGCGGCGGTAGTTGTTCTCGATGTTC
>DOKO01000126.1:0-2194 GCA_003510825.1 Stenotrophomonas sp. | reverse complement strand
ACCACCTGCTGCTGGCCGACCAGCTCGTCCACTTCCAGGGCGATCTTCTGCCCATCGCCTTCGACCACCACCACCAGCGATTCGCTGTTGGCGCTGCGGGCGCCATAGCCGTAGTACTCGCTCAGCGAGAGGATTGGCAGGTACTCGCCACGCACGCGCAGCACGCGGCCTTCGCCGGCCATGCTGCGGATGTCCTCGGGCTGCGGCTGCAGGGCTTCGAGCACATACGCCAGCGGCAGGATCAGGGTTTCACCGGCCACCGCCACGGTCATGCCGTCGAGGATGGCCAGGGTCAGCGGCAGGCGGATCAGCGTGCGGGTACCGCTGCCCAGGCTGCTTTCGATCTGCACTTCGCCACCCAGCGCCTGGATGTTGCGGCGGACCACGTCCATGCCCACGCCTCGGCCGGACAGGTCGGTCACCGCATCGGCAGTGGAGAAGCCGGGCTGGAAGATCAGGTCCCAGACCTGCGAATCGGTCGGGTTGTCGGGTACAGCCAGGCCGCGTTCGTGGGCCTTGGCCAGGATCTTGGTGCGGTCCAGGCCGCGACCATCGTCGCTGACTTCGATGACGATGTGGCCGCCCTGGTGCGAAGCCGCCAGGGTGATCGTACCGGTCTCGTCCTTGCCTGCGCCACGACGCACGTCCGGCATTTCCAGGCCGTGGTCGATCGAGTTGCGGACCAGGTGGACCAGCGGATCGGCGATCTTTTCGATCAGGCCCTTGTCCAGTTCGGTGCCTTCGCCGACGGTGCGCAGGCGCACCTGCTTGCCGAGGCGGGTCGACAGGTCGCGGACCAGGCGCGGGAAGCGGCGGAACACCGCATCGACCGGCAGCATGCGCACGCCGATCACCGCTTCCTGCAGGTCGCGGGTGTTGCGTTCAAGCTGGTCCAGGCCAGCGAACAGGCTTTCGGCATGCACCGGATCCAGTGCGTGCGAGACCTGCTTGAGCATGGCCTGGGTGATGACCAGTTCACCGACCAGGTTGATCAGTGCGTCGACCTTGTCCACGCTGACGCGGATCGAGGTTTCGGCTTCCTGTGCGCCGCCACCACTGGCGGCCGGCGCGGCGGGGGCGGCTGCAGCCACCGGTGCAGCGGGGGTGGAAGGGGCAACAACGGGTGCAGCGGGGGCCTGGGTGGCCAGGCTCGGCGGCGCAGCCGGACGGATGTCCAGTTCGCAGTCGTCCAGCACCCAGGCGAAGGTGTCTTCGATCTTGCTGCGCGGCACCTTGCCGACCAGGCCCAGGTCCCACGCCAGGTGGGCTTCGAGCGGGTCGAGCTGGGCGAAGCCGGGCAGGCGCTCCATGCGCGCGGCCACCTGCAGCGAACCCAGGTGTTCCAGTTCACGGATGATGCGCAGCGGATCGTTGCCGCTCATGAACAGCGACGGTGCCGGGGTGAAGCCGATCTGCCAGGCTTCGGGCGTGTCGTCGACCTTGGCTTCGGCAGCGGCCGGAGCGCTGGCGGCCACCTGGCCGGACAGCACCGCTTCCAGGCGCGCCTTCACCGCGGCGACGGCGGCCGGATCAGCGGCCTGGCCGTGCTCGGCTTCGCGCAGCAGGGCGCGCAGCACGTCCACCGAGGACAACATCGCGTCCACCGCGGCCGGTTCCAGCGCACGCTTGCCGGCACGCAGCTCATCCAGCAGCGTTTCCAGCACGTGGGTCAGGGCGGCGATCGCATCGAAGCCGAACGTGCCGGCGCCACCCTTGATGGAGTGGGCGGCGCGGAACACCGAATTGATGATCTCCGCGTCCTGTTGCCCCGATTCCAGGGCCAGCAGGCCGGCCTCCATCGCGTCGAGGCCTTCGCGGCTCTCCTCGAAGAAGGTGGCGTGGAAGCGTTGCAGGTCCATGCTCATGGCAGAGGCAATCCGGAAACGTGGGGTAGGGGCGGTTCAGGGGTGCCGGGCGATCAGCCCAGCACCTTCTGCACGGTGGCGACCAGCTGTTCGGGGTTGAACGGCTTGACCAGCCAGCCGGTGGCACCGGCGGCCTTGCCTTCGGACTTCTTGTCCGCAGCCGACTCGGTGGTCAGCATCAGCATCGGGGTGAACTTGTAGTCCGGCAGCTGGCGCAGCTCGCGGATCAGGCTGATGCCATCCATGTTCGGCATGTTGACGTCGGTGACCACCGCGTTGAAACGCTGGCCCTTGGCGCGACCGAGCGCGACCGCGCCGTCTTCGGCTTC
>DOKO01000127.1:11037-11225 GCA_003510825.1 Stenotrophomonas sp. | reverse complement strand
GCCCGCGCGCGGCCGATGCCGGCCCGGCGCGCGAGTTCGGCCACCCGCAGCACCGCGGCACGGTGGGCATCATCGCCCCGTATTCGCGCGATTTCTGCAAGGGCTGCAACCGCCTGCGGGTGACCGCCAAGGGCGATCTGCGGCTGTGCCTGTTCGGCGATTTCGGCGTGCCGCTGCGGCCGTTGCTG
>DOKO01000127.1:10257-10823 GCA_003510825.1 Stenotrophomonas sp. | reverse complement strand
AGAGCGACGACGACCATGACGCGCTGCTGGCACGCATTACCACCCAGCTCGGCCTGAAAGCGGCCGGGCACGGATTGCACCAGGGCCAGACCGGGCTGACCCCGCACCTGGCCTCGATTGGAGGATGAGCACCACCATGACCGGGGAATTGAACGCGGCCTTCCACATGGCCGATGTCCGCGACAAGCGCATCACCCGCCGCCGCGCGGTGGCGGTGGGCGAACTGCATGCGGGGCCGGTGGCCTACCCGCTGATCGTCGAGCGCCGCCTGCCCAAGGGCGATGCGCTGGTGATGGCCGAAATTGCCGGCCTGCAGGGCGCGAAGATGGCCTCGATGCTGATGCCGCTATGCCACCCGCTGCCGCTGGAACTGGTGCAGGTGTTCTGCGCACCGGTGCCGGAACGGCAGTCGATCCGCGTGTGGTGCGAGTGCGCCAGCGAGGCGCGCACCGGCGTGGAGATGGAGGCGCTGGCCGGTGTCAACGCGGCCCTGCTGACGTTGTACGACCTGAGCAAGCCGGTGGAGCCGGCGCTGCGCATCGAAGGCATCCGCCTGCTGTTCAAGG
>DOKO01000127.1:2129-10053 GCA_003510825.1 Stenotrophomonas sp. | reverse complement strand
GCATCCGCCTGCTGTTCAAGGAGGGCGGCAAGCGTGGCGTGTGGCTGCACCCTGATGGCATGGACGAGGCCGAGCAGGCGCGTTTCAAGCCGCGTGCACCCAGGGGCCTGGAAGGCGCCCGCTGCGCGGTGCTGACCCTGAGCGACCGCGCCAGCGATGGCACCTATGCCGATGCATCCGGGCCGAAGCTGGTGTCTGGCCTGCAGGCGCTGGGCGGCGACGTAGTGGCGGCCGAGGTGCTGGCCGATGGCATCGAGCCGCTGGCCAGCCGCCTGCGCGCGCTGGCCGAGGGCGGCGTGCGCCTGTGCCTGTGCACGGGCGGAACCGGCCTGGGGCCGCGTGACCTGACCCCCGAGGCGCTGCGTTCGCTGGATGCGCGCCCGGTGCATGGCCTGGCTCAGATGGTGCGCGCGCTGAGCGCGCAGCACACGCCGATGGCCTGGCTGAGCCGGGCCGAAGTGGTGCAGCTGGGCGGCATGCTGGTGTTTGCCCTGCCGGGCAGCCCGCGTGCGGCCGCGCAGTGCCTGGACATCCTGGCACCGGTGCTTGGCCACGCGCTGGCGATGGTGGACGGCGGCGGCCATGGGAGCACGCCATGATCCCCTACAGCGAAGCCTTGCAGCACCTGCTGGATGCGGCGTCGCCGCTGCCGGCCGAGCGCCTGCGCCTGCATGATGCGGGCGGGCGCACCCTGGCCAGCGCCATCGTCAGCGCACAGTCGCTGCCGCCGTTCGACAACTCGGCCATGGATGGTTTTGCGCTGCGTGCCGAGGGCAACACGTTCGACGCCGGCAGCGAATTTGCCGTGCAGGGCTGGCAGGCGGCCGGCGATGCCGGTGCCGAAGCAGGCGAGGGCGCCTGGGAAATCATGACCGGCGCACGCATGCCGGCCGGCCTGGATACGGTGGTGCCGGTGGAGCAGGTGGAGATCCTGCAGAGCCACGAAGGTCGCCCGACCCGCATCGCGCTGCGCGCCGAGGTCAAGCCGGGCCAGCATGTGCGCCTGCGTGGCCAGGACGTGGGCGAGGGCGAGCGCGTGCTGGCGGCCGGTGATGTGCTGGACATCAATGCGCGCACCCTCCTGCACGCCATCGGCGTGGGCGAGGTGGCCGTGGTCGCGCGCCCGAAGGCGGCGGTGATCGCCACCGGCAAGGAATTGGTGACCGACGCAGCGCAGGCGCTGGAATCGGGCCAGATCCGTGACAGCAACCGGCCCTACCTGGTGGGGCGCCTGCAGGCTGCCGGCGCCGAGGTGGTGTGGCAGGGCACGGTCGGCGACGACGTGGCCGCCTTCAATGCCGTGCTGGACCAGGCGCTGGACGCCGGTGCGCAGCTGCTGATCAGCACCGGTGCGGTCTCGGCCGGGCGCTACGATTTCGTGCCCGACGCGCTGCGTGACCGCGGCGCGCGGATCATCTTCCACAAGGTGGCGATCCGCCCGGGCAAGCCGCTGCTGTTTGCGGTGCTGCCCGGTGGCGCGCTGTACTTCGGCCTGCCGGGCAACCCGGTGTCGGCGGCGGTGGGCCAGCGCTTCTTCGTTGAACCGGTGCTGCGGCGGTTGCTGGGGCTGGCCCCGGAGACCACGCTGCAGCTGCCGTTGCAGGCCGACGTGCGCAAGCCCGAGGGCCTGCGCTTCCACGCCCGTGCGCGGGTGGAAGTGGACGCGCAGGGGCGCTTGAGCGCGCGCGTGCTGTCCGGCCAGGAGTCGTTCCGTCTGATGTCCATGCTGCGCGCCAACGCCTGGGTGGTGCTGGAGGCCGAGGGCAACCTGGCCCCGGCCGGTACTCATGTACGTGTACAGGGTTGGGGTCACCACGAACCGGTGCAGCTGGTGAGCGAGGAATCATGATGAAGCAGGTGAACCTGCAGTTGTTTGGTGCGTTTTCCGACCTGGATGCGAGCCGCGAGATCACGGTGGACGTGGCCGGGGCCACGATTGCCGACCTGCGCCAGGCGCTGCGCGAGCTGCTGCCGGTGCGCTGGCCGGGTTTCCGTGCCGGGCTGCTGGACTATTCGGCGTTCGCCGACCAGCAACAGGTGCTGCGTGACCACGATGCGCTGCCGGCCGATGGCCGGGTGGCGATCCTGCCGCCGGTCAGTGGGGGTTGAGATGAGCCATCCCACGATCACGAAGGTGGTGGACCGCGCACAGGCGGCGATCGACCCGTCCGAGGGCATCGCCGCGGTGTCCGACCCCGGCTTCGGGGGTATCGACGTGTTCATCGGCAAGGTGCGTGACCTCAACCAGGGCCGCCCGGTGCTGGGCATCAGCTACGACCTGTTCGAGCCGCTGGTGCTGAACGAGGTGCAGCGGCTGGCCGCCGAGGTGCAGGCTGCCTACGGGCCGAAGGTGAAGCTGTATGTGGCCCACGCCAAGGGCCGCCTGGCGGTGGGCGAGGTGGCGGTGGTGGTGGCCGCGGGCAGCCCGCACCGCGATGAGGCCTTCCGCGCCTGCCGGCAGCTGATCGAGGCGGTCAAGCACCAGTGCCCGATCTGGAAGCAGGAGCATTACCAGGACGGCGACAGCGAATGGACCGAAGGCTGCAGCCTGTGCCATGCCGACGACACGCCGGTGCATGACCATGCCCATGCCCACCACCCCTGATGGCGGCGTGCGTGGGGCGCGCCCATGAGCGCGCCGATGGCCGGTATCGTGCTGGCGGGCGGGCTGTCCAGCCGCATGGGCCGCGACAAGGCGATGCTGCCCTGGCAGGGCCGGACCCTGTTGGAACACATGCGCGGCCTGCTGATGCTGGCCGGTGCCGAGCGGGTCTGGGTAAGCGGTCGCTACCCGGCCTTTGACGGCATTCCCGACCGGGTGGCCCGCTGCGGCCCGCTGGGCGGCCTGTACAGCGTGGCCCTGCAGATGCCCGATGGCCCGGCCTGGGTAGTGCCGGTGGATACGCCCCGGCTGACCCCCCGGCTGCTGCAGCATCTGCGCGATGCGCAGTCTGGCCGCTGCACGATCTATGACGGTCATCCGCTTCCAATGCTGTTTAATGTGGACAATGAAAGCCGTACAGTCCTTGAAAGCATGATCCACGATCCCCTTGGCCCGCGTTCGCTGCAGGCCCTGCAACACCGTCTCGGCGCACATGCGGTGCGCCTGTCCCCCGCCGACGAAAGCGCCCTGGTCAACTGCAATACCCCCGCCCAGTGGGAGGATGTCGCCTCATGAAGGTGCAGCTGCAGGAACAAACGATGCGTCTGCGCCTGGACGAGGCTGAACTGGCGCAGCTGCTGGCCGGTGAATCGGTCGAGAACCTGACCCGGTTCGGTGGCAATGGCGGTTGGGGCACGGCGGTGTCGCTGCACGGCGGCGACCAGGCGGTGCTGCTCGATGGGGGCACCTACTGCCGGCTGGTGCTGCCGCGTGCGGCGGTGGACGGCCTGGCCGGGCGCCTGCCGTGCCGTGATGGGCTGGGCTTTGCGCTGTACCTGGATGACGGCACCACGCTGCAGCTGCAGTTTGATGTGGACGTGCGTGACAGCGTGCGCCAGCGCGGCGTGAGCCGCCGCAGCAGTACCGAGTCACCGGTTTGACATTTGTCAGGGGCAGGGTGGAAACCCGCCCCTGATTGATCCAGATCAACCCCGTCATCGCGCAGTGCGGGCCTAATGAGGCCCATGACGACGGGTTACAACTTGAAAGCAGTACCCACGTCATTCCACAGCCCTGGAGCCATGTATGACCGTCGGTAGCGATCCTGTTGTCCGAAGCACTGCCAGCCCCGGCCGCGTCATCAGCGACTGGGCGCCGGAAGACGCTGGCTACTGGGAGCGCACCGGCAAACGGGTTGCCACCCGCAACCTGGTCATCTCCATTCCGTCGCTGCTGCTGGCCTTCGCGGTCTGGGTGCTGTTCTCGGCGGTGACCATCAGCCTGCCGAAGATCGGCTTCAGCTTCAGCACCGACCAGCTGTTCTGGCTTGTCGCGCTGCCCAGCCTGTCCGGCGCCACGCTGCGCATCTTCTATTCGTTCGTCATCCCGATCTTCGGTGGCCGCCGCTGGACGGCGCTGTCCACCGCCTCGCTGCTGGCGCCCACCGTGTGGCTCGGCTTTGCCGTGCAGAACCCGGCCACGCCGTACTGGGTGTTCGTGTGCATCGCCATCCTCTGCGGTTTCGGCGGGGCGAACTTCTCGTCGTCGATGTCCAACATCTCCTTCTTCTACCCCAAGCAGAAGCAGGGCCTTGCCCTGGGCCTGAACGCGGGCCTGGGCAATGTGGGCGTGTCGGTGGCGCAGGCGGTCATTCCGCTGGTGATCACCGTGGGCGTGTTTGGTGCGCTGGGTGGCGCGCCGCAGCCGGCGGCGGAGGGCGGGGCACCGCTGTACCTGCAGAACGCTGGCTTCATCTGGGTGCCGGCCATCGTGGTGTGCGCGGTGGCCGCCTGGTTCGGCATGAACGACCTGACCAGCGCCCGCTCGTCCTTCGCCGAGCAGGCGGTGATCTTCCGCCGCAAGCACAACTGGCTGATGTGCTGGCTGTACATCGGCACCTTCGGTTCCTACATCGGCTTCTCGGCCGGCTTCCCGATGCTGGTCAAGAGTCAGTTCCCGGACGTGAACCCGCTGGCCTACGCCTTCATCGGCCCGCTGCTGGGCGCGCTGATGCGATCGGTGGGCGGCAGCATGGCCGACCGCTGGGGCGGCGCGCGCCTGACCTTCTGGGTGTTCGCGCTGATGATCGCCGCGGTGTTCGGCGTGCTGCACTTCCTGCCCAGCCATGGCCAGCGCGGCAACTTCTACGGTTTCCTGCTCAGCTTCATGGCACTGTTCGTGCTCAGTGGCATCGGCAACGGCACCACCTTCCGGATGATCCCGGTGATCTTCCGCACCCTGCACGAGCGCTGGTCGGCCAACGACAGCGCCGAGGGCAAGGCCGCCGCCGGCCACCAGGCCAGCATCGAGTCGGCAGCCGTGGTCGGCTTCTCCGGCGCGATCGGTGCCTACGGCGGTTTCTTCATCCCCAAGAGCTACGGCTCGTCCATCACCTTGACCGGCAGCCCCGACATGGCGCTGTACGGATTCATCGCTTTCTACTTCACCTGCCTGGCCGTGACCTGGTGGTGGTACTACCGGCGCGGTGCTGAAACCCCCTGCTAGGGGCAGCCCAGCTGACAACCCGAGCAATGCACCGAAGCCAATGAACACCTCAGCCACGATGCCGATGTCCGCAAAGGGAGATCCACGATGAGTTATTTCCTCGACCGCTTGCAGTTCTTCAAGCGCGACCCCCAGACCTTTGCCGATGGCCATGGATTTGCCAAGAGCGAGGGCCGCGACTGGGAAAACAGTTACCGCCAGCGCTGGCAGTACGACAAGATCGTGCGCTCCACCCACGGCGTGAACTGCACCGGTTCGTGCAGCTGGAAGATCTACGTCAAGAACGGCCTGGTCACCTGGGAAACCCAGCAGACCGACTACCCGCGCACGCGCCCGGACCTGCCCAACCATGAACCGCGTGGCTGCCCGCGTGGCGCCAGCTATTCCTGGTACCTGTACAGCGCCAACCGCCTGAAGTACCCGCTGATCCGCGGCACCCTGCTGCGCCTGTGGCGCGAGGCCCGGAAGCACATGGCGCCGGTGGATGCCTGGGCCAGCATCGTCGAGGACAAGGAAAAGGCGCGCTCCTACAAGACCCGCCGTGGCATGGGCGGCTTCGTGCGCCTGCAATGGGAAGAGGCCAACGAGATCATCGCCGCCTCCAACCTGTACACGGTGAAGCAGTACGGGCCGGACCGCGTGGTCGGCTTCTCGCCGATCCCCGCGATGTCGATGGTGTCCTATGCCGCGGGCGCGCGTTACCTGTCGCTGCTGGGCGGCGCCTGCCTGTCCTTCTACGACTGGTACTGCGACCTGCCGCCGGCCTCGCCGCAGATCTGGGGCGAACAGACCGACGTGCCCGAATCGGCCGACTGGTACAACAGCCGCTACATCATCGCCTGGGGCTCGAACGTGCCGCAGACGCGCACGCCCGATGCGCACTTCTTCACCGAGGCGCGCTACAACGGCACCAAGACGGTGGCGATCTGCCCGGACTATTCCGAGCTGGCCAAATTGACCGACCACTGGCTGCACCCCAAGCAGGGTACCGACGCGGCACTGGCCTTTGCCTTCGGCCACGTGATCCTGCGCGAATTCCATGTGGATTCGCCCTCGCAGTACTTCCAGGACTACTGCCGCCAGTATTCGGACATGCCGATGCTGGTGCGCCTGGAGCGCCGTGACGATGGCCGCCTGGTGCCGGGGCGCTTCCTGCGCGCCAGCGAGCTGGGTGGGCTGGGCGAGGCCAACAACCCCGACTGGAAGACCCTGGCCTATGACGAGAGCAGCGGCCAGATCGTGGTGCCCAACGGCTCCATCGGTTTCCGCTGGGGCGAGAAGGGCAAGTGGAACATCGAGGAAAAGGAAAGCAACGGCGCCGATACCCGCCTGCGGCTGAGCCTGGCCGATGGTAACGATGGCATCGAAGCGGTCAGCTTCCCGTACTTCGGCGGCATCGAGACGGACGGCTGGACCGCGGCCCCGGCCGAGGACGTGCTCGACCGCAACATCCCGGTGCGCCGCCTGGCCCTGGCCGACGGCGCTGACACCCTGGTGGCCACGGTCTACGACCTGCTGCTGGCCCAGTACGGCGTGGACCGTGGCTTCGGCGGCGGCAACGTGGCCACCAGCTTCGACGACATGGTGCCGGGCACCCCGGCCTGGCAGGAACGCATCACCGGCGTGTCGCGCGGCGAAGTGATCGAGATCGCCCGTGAGTTCGCCCGCACGGCTGACAAGACCCACGGCCGCTCGATGATCATCGTCGGCGCGGGCATGAACCACTGGTTCCACAACGACATGAACTACCGCGGCCTGATCAACATGCTGATCATGTGCGGCTGCGTGGGCCAGACCGGTGGCGGCTGGGCGCATTACGTGGGCCAGGAAAAGCTGCGCCCGCAGACCGGCTGGCAGCCGCTGGCCTTCGGCCTGGACTGGAGCCGCCCGCCGCGGCACATGAACGGCACCTCGTTCTTCTACTTCAACACCGGGCAGTGGCGCTACGAGAAGCTGCAGGTGGACGAGCTGCTGTCACCGCTAGCCGATGCCAGCAAGTACAGCGGCAGTCTGGCCGACCTGAACCTGCGTGCGGTGCGCATGGGCTGGCTGCCCAGTACCCCGCAGCTGGACCGCAACCCGCTGCAGCTGGTGCGCGAGGCCGAAGCGGCCGGCGTGGCCCCGGCCGACTACGCGCTGGGCAAGTTCAAGGACGGCTCACTGGACTTCGCCTTCGCCGACCCGGATGCACAGCAGAACCACCCGCGCATGATGTTCATCTGGCGCTCGAACCTGCTGGGTTCCTCGGGCAAGGGCCATGAATACATGCTGCGCCACCTGCTGGGCACGCGCCATGGCCTGCAGGGCAAGGACCTGGGCGAGATGGGCGCGATCAAGCCGCAGGAAGTGAAGTGGCATGACGAAGCGCCGGAGGGCAAGCTGGACCTGCTGGTCACGCTCGACTTCCGCATGTGCACCACCGCGCTGTATTCGGACATCGTGCTGCCCACCGCCACCTGGTACGAGAAGGACGACCTCAACACCTCGGACATGCACCCCTTCATCCACCCGCTGTCCAAGGCGGTGGACCCGGCCTGGGAATCCCGCAGCGACTGGGACATCTTCAAGGGCGTGGCGCGCACCCTCAGCGACATGGCGCCGGGCGTGCTGGGCGTGGAAAAGGACCTGGTGCTGGTGCCGACCCTGCACGACACGCCCAATGAACTTGGCATGCCGTTCGGCGTGGCCGACTGGAAGAAGGGCGAGTGCGAGGCCATCCCGGGCCAGACCATGCCGTCGATGACGGTGGTCGAGCGCGATTACCCCAACCTGTATCGCAAGTTCACCTCGCTCGGCCCGCTGCTGGACAAGCTCGGC
>DOKO01000127.1:1335-1906 GCA_003510825.1 Stenotrophomonas sp. | reverse complement strand
GGACAAGCTCGGCAACGGCGGCAAGGGCATGAACTGGGATACGAAGCACGAGATCGACTTCCTCGGCAAGCTCAACCATACCGTGCACGCCGAGGGTGTCAGCCAGGGGCGTCCGGCCATCGAGACCGCCATCGACGCGGCCGAAGTGATCCTGCACCTGGCCCCGGAGACCAACGGCCACGTGGCAGTGAAGGCCTGGGAATCGCTGGGCACCTTCACCGGCCGCGAGCACACCCACCTGGCGGTGGGCAAGGAACACGAGGCCATCCGCTTCCGTGACATCCAGGCGCAGCCGCGCAAGATCATCTCCTCGCCGATCTGGTCGGGGCTGGAGGACGACAACGTCAGCTACAACGCGGGCTACACCAATGTGCACGAGCTGATTCCGTGGCGCACGGTGACCGGCCGCCAGCAGTTCTACCAGGATCATGAGTGGATGATCGACTTCGGCGAGGCCTTCATGAGCTACCGGCCGCCGGTCAACACGCGCACGGTGGAGCCGCTGCTGAACCAGCGCCCGAACGGCAACAAGGAGATCGTGCTGAACTGGATCACCCCGCACCAGAAGTGG
>DOKO01000127.1:583-1186 GCA_003510825.1 Stenotrophomonas sp. | reverse complement strand
CACCCCGCACCAGAAGTGGGGCATCCACAGCACCTACAGCGACAACCTGATCATGCAGACGCTGTCACGTGGCGGCCCGATCGTGTGGCTGAGCGAGGACGACGCGCGCAGTGCCGGCATCGTCGACAACGACTGGATCGAGCTGTTCAACGTCAACGGTGCGATCGCCGCGCGTGCGGTGGTCAGCCAGCGGGTGATGCCGGGCATGGCGATGATGTACCACGCCCAGGAACGCATCATCAACGTGCCGGGCTCGCAGATCACCGGCACCCGTGGCGGCATCCACAACTCGGTCACCCGCATCGTGCTCAAGCCCACCCACATGATCGGTGGCTACGCGCAGCTGGCCTATGGCTTCAACTACTACGGTACCTGCGGCACCAACCGCGATGAGTTCGTGATCGTCCGCAAGATGGACAAGATCGATTGGCTGGATGGCGAGGCGGTTCCGGCCGCCGCCAAGGAGGTGGTGTGATGAAGGTCCGTGCACAGATCGCGATGGTACTGAACCTGGACAAGTGCATCGGCTGCCATACCTGCTCGATCACCTGCAAGAACGTCTGGACCTCGCGCGAGGGCGTCGAGTACGCCTGGTTCAACAAC
>DOKO01000127.1:0-403 GCA_003510825.1 Stenotrophomonas sp. | reverse complement strand
CAAGCCCGGCATCGGCTATCCAAAGGAATGGGAGAACCAGGACAAGTGGAACGGTGGCTGGGTGCGCACCCGCGCCGGCAAGCTGGTGCCGCGCGCCGGCGGCCGCTGGCGGATGCTGGCCAAGATCTTCGCCAACCCGGATCTGCCGCAGATCGACGACTACTACGAGCCGTTCGACTTCGACTACCAGAACCTGCACACCGCCAAGGACAGCCAGCACCAGCCGACCGCGCGGCCGCGTTCGCTGATCAGCGGCGAGCGCATGCAGAAGATCGAGTGGGGCCCGAACTGGGAGGAGATCCTGGGCTCGGAATTCAGCAAGCGCTCGCGCGACTACAACTTCAATGAAGTGCAGAAGGAGATCTACGGGGCCTTCGAAAAGACCTTCATGATGTACCTGCCG
>DOKO01000060.1:6451-6600 GCA_003510825.1 Stenotrophomonas sp. | reverse complement strand
ACATGTTCATCTCCATCCGCGGCATCGAGTCCAACCCGTTCCTGGTCAACCGCGCTTCTGTCTACATCGATGGCATTCCGTTCCGCGAACTCAGCAACGCCGTGCTCAACCAGGTCGAATCGGTCGAGGTGCTGCGCGGCCCGCAGGGC
>DOKO01000060.1:0-6256 GCA_003510825.1 Stenotrophomonas sp. | reverse complement strand
GTGCTGCGCGGCCCGCAGGGCACGCTGTACGGTGCCAACAGTGAATCAGGCCTGGTGCTGGTACGCACGCGCGGCCCGTCCGATTCCACCGAAGGCGAAGTGAACCTGCGCCACACCTGGTTCGGCAACGGCGGCGGTACCGCGCTGGATGGCTTCCTGTCCGGTCCGTTGGACAAGGGCGGCGCGCTGACCGGCTCGGTCGCCTTCATGGGTTCGCAGGAGGATGCCTACCTGAAGAACCTGACGCCGTCCGGTGCGCGCGGCAAGGTGGATGAAGGCTACCTGCAGGGCAAGCTGCGCTGGCGCCCCAGCGATTACGTGCAGGTCAACGCGCTGGCCTACCACCTGCGCACGCGTGCGCCGGGCATGTTCGAGTACGAGTACCTGCCGCTGGATACCGGCCTGTACAACCGCACCTACGGCAGCACGCTCAACGGCGGTCGCCAGGCCGGCGATTTCACCTACATCAACGATGCGCCCAAGCGCACCGAGAAGGATGAAACCGTCGCAGGCCTGAGCGCGCAATGGCAGCTGCAGGCGGGCACGCTGGATGTGGCCACCTCCTACCGCGGCGAGGAGGTGATGTCGGCCGGCTACGACTTCGACATGACCGCCAGCGCTGCACTGGCCGGCCGCATCTACGACAAGAAGAACGAATGGACGGGCGAGGCGCGCTTCAGCTCACCCAGCGACCAGGCGCTGACCTGGATGGCCGGCGTGGCGACCTACCGCACCGGCAAGGACTCCATTCTCGGTACGTTCGTCGGGCCTGCCACGCGCGGGCTGGACAGCTACAACCTTGCGCCGCGGCAGACCTCCAAGGGCGAGGACTACAGCGTGTTCGCCACTGCCAGCTACACCTTGCCGGCGCTGCCGAAGCTGACCGCCAGCGTCGGTCTGCGCCACGAGCAGGCGCGACGTTCCACCGAGCAGCGCGCCGGTGCGCTGGACCTGGGCGCCGGTGGCCTGGTGCTGTACCGCGACGCTGCGCTGGCCCACACGTTCTCGGCCACTCTGCCGCGCGTGTCGCTGCGCTACGACGCCAGCGATGACCTGTCCTTCTACGCGGCCTCGGCAAAGGGCTACATCCCCGGTGGCTTCAACCTCGCGGCTGCGCAGAGTGACGTGGTCAACGACAAGGTGCTGCGTTACGAATCCGAGCGCATGTGGAGCCACGAACTGGGCTTCAAGATGAACCTGGCCGGTGGCCGCGGCCACATCGGCGGGGCGCTGTTCCACATCACGTCGGACAACTGGCAGGAAATCCAGGTCGCTACCGATGCCGATGGTCGGCCGATCTCATCGGACTATGTGGGTTCGGATGCCTCGATCCGCTCGCGCGGCGCCGAGCTGGAAGGTGTCTTCGACGTGCTGCCGGGGCTGAGCCTGATGGCCAACGTCGGCTACGTCGACGCGAAGTACACCAAGCTGTGGGTCAGCGCGGAGCAGAACCTTGCCGGCAAGCGGGTCAAGCTGACCCCGCATTACACCGGCTATCTGGCCGCGCGCTACCAGTTCGACTCGGGGCTGTATGCGCGGGTGGAATCGCAGTTCACCGGTTCCAGTGCACTGGATGAGCGCAACCGCGCGTTCCAGCCGGCGGTGGCGGTGCTGGGGCTGCAGGTGGGGTACGAAACGGGGCCGTGGAGCACCCGGCTGTACGTGCAGAACCTGACCGACAAGCGGCGCATCAACGGCCTGATCTTCGACAACCTGGCCTTCGGTCGTGACGGCAACTATTACGGCCCGGTGGATCACCCCCGCATCTTCGGTGCCGAGGTGAGTTACCGGTTCTGAGTGCGGTGCCGGCCAGCGGCCGGCACTACCGGGCACGGCGTCGTGTCCGGTTGATGCCAACCTTGGTTGGCGCGTTGGGAGCGTCCACCAAGGTGGACGACTACCGGTGCAACGCCCGCCGGTTGAGGATGTGGGCGGTGGCCAGCAGCACGCCGCCGCAGGCGGTCGCCACGCCATGCCAGACCAGCGATTCCTTCAACGGCATGTACAGCGAGGACGCCAGCAGCGCGACCGCGCCGCAGGCCGCCAGCCGCAGCGGCCGCCACTGCTGGTGGCGACGCAGGCCCGACGCGGTGCTGGCCAGCGCAACGGTGGAGGCGACCACGGCGAACACCCACTCCCAGCGCGACATCACCAGCAGCGCGGTCATCGCGCCGTGGGCCGGGTGCTGGAACGAGCGCAGGGCCATCATCGCCGCTGGCACGAAGGCCAGCAGCAGGGGCAGGGTGATGCAGTGCGCGGCGCAGGCCAGGGACAGCCAGGCGCCGGCCAGGTCGAGACGGGGGTGCCAGCGTGCCGAAGCTGGCGGCTGGGGCAGTGCCCTTGCGGGCGGCGTGGGGATGTGGTCCATAATGTTACATAGTAACAATGATGGAGTCCCCCATGAAGCGTTCCGTTTTGCTGTTCCTGTTGTTTGCCGCTCCCGCCGTGCACGCACACGACGTGCGCCAGCTCGGCGCCCACGTCCATGGCCAGGCCACGGTCGACCTGGCCGTGGACCAGGGCACCCTTGAACTGGCCCTGCAGGCGCCCGGCATCGGCATCCTCGATTTCGAACGGCCGCCGGCCAACGCCACCGAACAGGCGGCGCTGGACGCGGCCCTGGCCACGCTGAAGCGCGGCGACTGGTTGACCCTGCCCACTGCAGCGCAGTGCACGCCCCTGAAACGTGACGCGCGCGCCGAAGGCTTCGCTGCCGCCGCGCCCGCGAGCGGCAGCACGCCGGGCAAGCATGCGCATGCCGGCTTCAACGCCGAGCTGCGCTACCAGTGCGCCAACCCGGCCGCGCTGCGCGTGCTGGTGCTGGCACTGCCGAAGGCCTTCCCGAACCTGCACGAGGTCATCGTCAACAGCGCGACCTCGGCCGGGCAGAGCCGCACCGTGCTGACCGCCGACAACCTGCGCGTGGTCCTGGCGCCATGAACGCGGCCATGGTGATCGCGCTGGAGCAGGTGCGTTTCAGCTATGGCGGGCGCACCGTGCTGGACATCCCGCAGCTGCAGATCGCTGCGGGCAGCAGCGTGCTGCTGCGTGGTGCCAGCGGTTCGGGCAAGAGCACGCTGCTGGGCCTGCTGGCCGGCGTGCTGCGCCCCGAACAGGGTGAGGTGGTGGTGGCCGGCACGGCCGTTCACGCCTTGAAACCTGCCGCGCGCGACCGCTTCCGCGCCGATCATCTCGGCGTGATCTTCCAGCAGTTCAACCTGCTGCCCTTCCTCAGCGTGCGCGACAACATCGCGCTGGGCCTGCGCTTCTCGCCCGCGCGCAGCGCACGGGTCGGTGGCCCGCTGGATGCTGAGATCCTCCGCCTGCTGCAGGCCCTGCATCTGGATCCGGACCTGCTGCAGCGCCGTGCAGGCACCCTCAGCGTCGGCCAGCAGCAGCGCGTTGCGGCGGCGCGGGCGTTGATCGGTCGCCCGGCCGTGCTGCTCGCCGATGAGCCAACCTCGGCACTGGACCGCGAAGCGGCCACCGCCTTCCTGCAGCTGATGGCCGCGCAATGTGCCGCGGCCGGTACCACCGCGGTGGTGGTCAGCCATGACGACAGCCTGCAACCGCTGTTCGACCGCGTCGTGCAGCTGCAGGACATCAACCACGCCGGAGCCGCCCATGTTTGAACTTGCCTGGGCCAGCCTGCGCAGCCGTGCGCTGAGCGTGTCCCTTACCGTCCTGGTCATCACTCTCAGCGTGACCCTGCTGCTGGGCGTGGAGCGCGTGCGCGTGCAGGCCCACGAGGGTTTCGCCAGCACCGTTTCGGGCACCGACCTGATCGTCGGTGCGCGCTCGGGGCCGGTGAACCTGCTGCTGTATTCGGTGTTCCATATCGGCGACCCGACCAACAACGTGTCCTGGCAGTCCTACCAGGAACTGTCGACGCTGCCGCAGGTGAAGTGGGCGGTGCCGTTGTCGCTGGGGGATTCCTGGCGCGGCTACCGGGTGATCGGCACCACCGGCGGCTACTTCGAGCACTACCGCTATGGCGCCGGGCACACGTTGGCCTTCGGCGAGGGCAAGCCCTTCGATGATCTGTACGATGCGGTGGTCGGCGCCGATGTCGCCCGCGCGCAGGGCGTGCAGGTGGGCGATGAGATGGTGCTCGCCCACGGCACTGCTGCGGTGACGCTGGCCAAGCATGCCGACAAGCCGTTCCGCATCAGCGGCGTGCTGCAGCGGACCGGCACGCCGGTGGATTCGTCGGTGCTGGTGTCGTTGCCGGCGATCGAGGCCATCCACGTGGACTGGCGTTCGGGCGTGCAGCTGCGCGGGCACAAGGTCAGCGCCGAGGAGGCACGGCACCTGGACCTGACCCCGACCAGCATCACTGCCTTCATGCTCGGCCTGAATTCGCGCATCGCCACGTTCTCGGTGCAGCGCGCGATCAATGACTACCCCGACGAGGCACTGCTGGCGATCCTGCCCGGGGTGACCCTGCAGCAGCTGTGGCAGTCGCTGGGCACAGCCGAGCGGGCGCTGCAGCTGATCAGTGCAATGGTCGTGCTGCTGGGCCTGGTCTCGCTGGTGGCGCTGCTGGTGTCGACTCTGCAGGAGCGGCGTCGCGAGATGGCGGTGCTGCGCGCCACGGGTGCGCGGCCACGCTACATCGCCAGCCTGCTGGTGCTGGAAGCGGTGGCGACCAGCGGCATGGCCTGCGTGCTGGCCCTGGCCGTACTGGTAGCCGCCAGCCTGGCCGGGCAGGGCTGGGCATTGGCCAACTTCGGCCTGTCGATCACCCATGTCTGGCCGGACCTGCGCGAGCTGGCGTGGGTAGGCGGGGTGCTGGTGCTGAGTGCCGTGGCGGGCCTGGTGCCGGCACTGCTGGCCTATCGGCGCACCTTGGCCGACGGCCTGTCAGCGGGAGCCTGAGCGATGCGCGCGTGGCTTTCCCTTGCCGTGATCCTGCTGCTGGCCGGCTGCGAACGTCCGGTGGATACCGGCGTGCAGGCCCTGCCGCCGTCGCCTGTGCAGGACGGCGCGACAACCAAGGCGGCCGCCGAGCAGGAACTGGACTGGCTGCAGATGATGCCGGCCGACGAACTGGCCGCACTGGAGCGGGGTGACGGGCCGGAAGTGAAGCACAACGGCAACCGGCGCATGGCCCAGTTCGGCACCTTCCGCACGGTGGATACGGTGCTGGACCGCGCCGTGCGCCTGCCCGGTTACGTGGTGCCGTTGGCCAATGCCAGCGATGGCCGCCTGGCCGAGTTCCTGTTCGTGCCGTATTACGGCGCCTGCATCCACGTGCCGCCGCCGCCGCCGAACCAGATCGTGCACGTGCGGCTGTCGCGGCCGATCACGATGCCGGACATGTATTCGCCGTTCTTCCTCGCCGGCACGCTGCGCGCCGAGCGCGTGGACGACGACCTGGCCGGTTCGGCCTACACCATGGCAGACCCCGAGTTGAGGCCCTATGAACCGTAACGCCTGTGTCCTGGTGCTGATGTTGTTGGCCGGTTGCAGTCGGCCCGGCGGCGATGTGCCCGACGCGGCGGCCGAACCTGCGGCTGCCACGGCGACATCCTATGCGGTGGGCACGCCGGGCAAGGCCGCGCCTGCCGAGGGTGCGATCACTGCCTGGAATGCGTTGATGCCCGAGGACGACGCTTTCCTGCGTCCGCCACCGCAGATCGGCATCGACCGCAGTGGTGGCATGGGCGCAATGTCCGGCGTCGGTGGGCTGATCGATGACACGGGTTCGGGCACGCCGCCGGGCGCGGCCATCGACCACACCAGCCCCGACCGCGCGCAGCAGTTCGGCTCCGCTGCCGTGGTCGATGACGTGGACGGTCGCGAGGTCGACCTGGACGGCTATGTGGTGCCGTTGGGCATGGACGACGCCGGTGCGGTGAACGAACTGCTGTTCGTGCCGTTCTACGGCGCGTGCATCCACGTGCCGCCGCCGCCACCGAACCAGATCATCCACGTGACCCTGGCCAAACCAATCGCACTGGGCAATCTGTGGGATGCCTATCGACTGTCGGGCCACCTGCGGATCAAGCGCTTCGAGGCCGACATCGCCAGCGCGTCCTACGATGCGGACGCGGCCACGCTGACGGCGATCGGCAGCTGATGCGGCGCGCGCACTGGCTGGGAATCGGTGCCGTGCTGCTGCTGGCCGGTGCCGCGCTGCTGGCCTGGCAGCGCTGGGCGCCGCGGGGGCGTCCGCCATCCGTCGCGTTCCCCGCACCGGTGCCCGCGCTGCAGGCCGACATCGAGCGGCACCTGCGCGACGATCGTGCGTTCC
>DOKO01000061.1 GCA_003510825.1 Stenotrophomonas sp. | reverse complement strand
GATCCCTCGCGCATGCGAGGGCTCTGACCCCAGGCAGTTGCTAAGCATGCTTTGCAATCCGCAACGCCTGCTGGTCATTTGAAACTTTCCTTATTGGTCCGCCATTTCCGGCGACGCAGGGTGGAACTCCATCCCTCGTTGTAACCGGAGTGGCTGTCATGTCCCACCTGCAACGCACCCTGTCCGTCTCCCTGCTGCTGGCCTGTGCACTGGCCAGTGCCAGCGCCCGTGCTGATGCCAGCGAGCACAGCCTGGAAAACGTAAATTTCATGGGGCCGCTGATCACCCCCAATCCCGCCGGCCTGCCGCAGGGCCGCTGGTTCCTCGAACCCTACCTGGTCCGCGTCGACAGCAACGCGCACTACGATGCCGACGGCGAGCGCCAGCGCAGCGCGCAGGACAGTGGTGCATGGGCCGTGGTCATGCCGGTGATGTACGGCTTCAGCGACCGCCTGATGGGCCAGGTCAACCTCAGCGCCTCGCGCGCCGAATCCGGCAGCGGGCACAGCGGCGGCTTCCGTGCCGGTGATACCACCGCCCGCCTGCAGTACCTGCTGCAGGCACCGAATGCCGATGGCACCCGGCCCGCGGTGTCGCTGGCGCTGACGCAGCGCTTCAGCACCGGCAGCCACGACCGCATCAGCGGCAATCCGCTGGATGCACAGGGCGATGGCGTGCAGCGCACCACCCTGGCGCTGGGCGTGCAGCAGGTGGTGTGGATGCCGAACGGGCGACCACTGCGCTGGCGCGGGCAGCTGATGGCCGGGCCTGCGCCCGCGCGCACGGCACTGTCCGGCGCCAGCATCTACGGCACCGAAGCGGGCTTCCAGGGCCACATCGCGCGAGGCTCGGTGGTGGGGTTTTCGGTGGCCGGCGAGTACAGCTTCAACGACCGCTGGGTGGGGGTGATGGAAGTCGCCGCCAGCCGCGAAACCGGCCAGCGCCTGATCGGTTTCATGCCCACCGCCGACGGCAACGGACGTCATGTCAATGAACTGCGCCCGGCCAGCCGCTCGCTGACCCTGGCGCCGGCGGTCGAGTACCACTTCAGCCCGTCGCTCGGCCTGATCGCCGGCGTCGAGTTCACCGTGGCCGGCCGCAACACCGGCCGCGTCGTCAGCCCCCAGGTCGCCCTGGGCGTGTTCTTCTGAGGAGCTGGCACATGATGAGCGTCGAATCGATCGTCAACGTCCTGCTGGGCATCATCTGGAGCCCGTGGCTGGTCGTGCTCTGCCTGCTGGCCGGCCTGTATTTCAGCGTACGCACGCGCTTCATCCAGCTGCGCGCGCTGCCGGACATGCTGCGCCTGATGTTCCGCCACGAGCGGTCCGCCGCGGGCGTCTCACCGTTCCAGGCGTTGTCGTTGTCCCTGTCCAGCCGGGTCGGCGTCGGCAACATCGCCGGTGTCGCCATGGCCATCGCGTTCGGTGGTCCGGGCGCGATTTTCTGGATGTGGATCGTCGCCTTCCTCGGTGCCTCCAGCGCCTTCATCGAATCGACGCTGGCGCAGATCTACAAAGAGCGTGATGCCAGCGGCCAGTACCGTGGCGGCCCGGCGTATTACATCGAAAAAGGGTTGGGCCAGCGCTGGTATGGGGTGCTGTTCGCGCTGGTCACCGTGCTGGCCGGGGCGATGCTGGCGGGCACGCAGTCCAATGCCATCACCAGCGCGGTGAACGAGGCCTGGGGCATCCCGGTGGCGGGCACCACGGCGGTGCTGCTGGTCATCCTGGCGGCCGTGCTGTACGGCGGCGTGCGCCGCATCGCGCGGGTGGCCGAGTGGGTGGTGCCGATCATGGCCGTGGCCTATCTGCTGGTCGCGGCCGTGGTCATGGTCATCAACATGGACAAGGTCCCCGAGGTCTTCGCGCTGGTGCTGCGCAGCGCGTTCGGGGTGGACGCCGCGTTCGGCGCGATGATCGGTACCGCCATTCAATGGGGCGTGCGTCGCGGCGTGCTGTCCAACGAGGCGGGCATGGGCAGTGGCGCGCATCCGGCTGCGGCGGCGGAAGTCTCGCACCCGGTCAAGCAGGGCTTGGTGCAGTCGTTCTCGGTCTACATCGACACCATGGTGGTGTGCAGCGCAACGGCGTTCCTGATCCTGTCGACCGGGCTGTACAACGTCTACGACCCGGCCGTGAACGGTGTGCCCGACGAGGCGCGCCTGCTGCTGGCCAACCTGCCGGGTGTCGAGGCTGGTCCTCGCTTCGTGCAGCATGCGGTGGAATCGGCGCTGCCGGGCTTCGGCAAGTCGTTCGTCGCGCTGGCAATCCTGCCGTTCGCGTTCACCACGATCCTGGCGCTGTATTACATGGCCGAAACCAACGTCAGCTACCTGTGCCGCGATCGTCCCGGACGCATGACCGTCACCGGTTTCCAGCTGCTGTTCCTGGCCGCCACCGGCTATTCGGCGGTCAACACCGCAACGATTGCCTGGGCACTGGGCGATATCGGCGTGGGCATGATGAGCTGGTTGAACATCATCGCGATCCTGCTGCTGCAACGGCCCGCACTGGCAGCACTGCGCGACTACGAGCAGCAGAAGCGCAGGCAGCGTGACCCCTTGTTCAACCCGCAGGCCATCGGCGTGCGCAACACACGGGTCTGGGAGAGCTGAACGAAAGCGGGGTCAGAGCCCTCGCCCAAGGCGAGGGGTCTGACCCCGTGACTTCACCGCGACCGGGGTCGGATCCCTCGCGCATGCGAGGGGTCTGACCCCAACCACATCACCGCATCACTCGTTCGGCGGCGTGGTCGCCTTGGCTTCGCTGCCGAAGTTGCCATCGGCCTCGGCCGCCAGGTAGGCGAACACGGTATAGGCGGCCACGTTCTGCGCAAGCGCCTTCGGGTCGATCTTGTCCAGGGTGTCGTCAGCCGTGTGGTGCAGGTCGAAGTAGTCCGAGCCGTCCTGCGCCAGCCATGCCCACGCGCCGCCCTTGGCTGCCAGCGGGCCGACGTCCGGGCCCGGGCCGCCCTTGTCGGCCATGTACTCGATGCCCAGCGGCTTCATCACTTCGGCAATCTGCGCGGTGGCTTCGCGCGAACCTTCCGGGTTCGGCGAGCCGGTGTTGAACGCGTAGATGCGGCCGGCACCGAAATCGCTCTCGGCGGCCAGCTGGTGCCGCGCCACATCCTTGGCATGGGCTTCGGCGTAGGCCTTGCCGCCATACAGGCCCTGTTCTTCGTTGGCGAAAGCGACCACGCGGATGGTGCGCTTGGGCGCCTGCTTCAGCTGGCCGATCAGGTGGCCGGCGGCCATCGTGATGCCCACGCCCGCGCCGTCATCGATGGCGCCGGTGCCCAGGTCCCAGGAATCGAGGTGACCACCGATCACCACCACTTCCTTCGGCAGACTGCGCCCGGTGATTTCACCGATCACGTTGTAGGAGGTGGCGGTGCCGTCCCAGCCGCAGTCCAGGGTCACCTTCACCGTGGTGCTGCCGCGCGCCACCAGGCGCGCCAGCTGGTCGGCATCGGGCACCGACAGGGCGGCCGACGGCACCGGGGTCAGGCCGTCGTCATAGCGGGTGATGCCGGTGTGCGGCACGCGGTGCGAATCGGTGCCGGCCGAGCGCATCAGGAAGCCGACCGCACCCTTGCGGATCGCCTCGGACGGACCCTTGCTGCGGATCGCGCCGCCACGGCCGTAGTCACGACCATCGCGGAACGGCAGCATCTGGTAATCGACGAAGGCGATCTTGCCCTTCAGGGAGCCCTCCGGTGCAGCCTGCAGCGCGGCGAGGTCGGCGAAACGCACGACTTCGGCTTCGACGCTGCCGCCCGGGCTGCCGCCCAGCGCGGTGATCTGCAGCGGCTGCTGGTGCTTGCCGGTCACGGCGGCGTGTTCACTGCGGCGTTCCCACTTGGGGAAGGTCACCGGTTCCTTCCATACCTTGTCGAAACCGAGTGCCTTGAACTTGGCTTCGGCCCAGGCCACGGCGCGGGCATCGGCTTCGCCGCCGGCGATGCGCGGGCCGATCTCGGTGGTCAGCGACTCGACCACCTTCCAGCCGGTGTC
>DOKO01000413.1 GCA_003510825.1 Stenotrophomonas sp. | reverse complement strand
GCTCTTCCGATCTGGCCAGCGGCCGGCACTACCCGGGATTCCGATCAGAACGCGAAGCAGGAACAGCCCATCGCGCCCCAGAACGCGGTCAGGTCGTCGGTCGGTGCCGCGTGCTGCGCGGCGTGTACGTGGGCGCCGTGGGTGCCGCAGGCCACACCGTGGTGGTGATGGTGCGCCGCAGCCAGCCCGGTGGCGGTGCCGCCAACGTGATAGCCACCGAACTTGTTCACCGGCGACCAGTCCGGCATCGCCGGCGGCAGCTGCGGTGCCAGGCCGGCATAGTCGCCGTCGGCGTGCACGATGCGGCCACCGACCACGGTCAGCAGGCTGGTGATGTCGGCGATCTGCGCATCATCGACGCGGAAGAAATCGGACGACAGCACGATGAAGTCGGCCAGCTGGTCCTGCTTCAGCGTGCCCTTCACCGCTTCATCTCCGGAGAACCACGCACTGCCCTGGGTCCACAGGCGCAGTGCCTGTTCGCGTTCCAGCAGGTTCTCGTCGCCATACAGGGCCAGGCCACCGACGGTGCGCCCGGTCACCAGCCACGACAGCGCCACCCACGGGTTGTAGCTGGCCACGCGGGTGGCATCGGTACCGGCGCCGACCGGCACGCCCTCGGCCAGCATGCGCTTGACCGGCGGCGTATGCCGCGCGGCCTGCACGCCATAGCGCTCGACGAAGGCTTCGCCCTGGTAGGCCATGCGGTGCTGCACGGCGATGCCGCCGCCCAGTGCGCGGATGCGCTCGATGTTGCGCGGGGTGATGGTTTCGGCGTGGTCGATGAACCAGTGCAGGCCATCGAACGGCACCTCGCGGTTCACCTGCTCGTATACATCCAGGATGCGGGTGATGCTCTCGTCGTAGGTGGCGTGGATGCGGAACGGCCAGCGCTTCTCCACCAGCAGCTTCACCACGTCGTGCAGTTCCGGCTCCAGCTCCGGCGGCAGTTCCGGCCGCGGCTCGTTGAACAGCTCGAAGTCGGCGGCGGAGAACACCAGCATTTCGCCGGCACCGTTGTGGCGCAGCAGGTCATCGCCCTGGCGCGGCTGCAGGATCTCGCTCCAGCCACGGAAATCGTTGACCTCGTTGCCCTTGTTCTGGGTGAACAGGTTGTAGGCGATGCGCACCGTCAGCTGCTCGTCGCGGTGCAGCTGCTCGATGACCTGGTAGTCCTCCGGGTAGTTCTGGAAGCCACCACCGGCATCGATCACCGACGTGATGCCCAGGCGGTTCAGCTCACGCATGAAGTGGCGCGTGGAGTTGGCCTGGTACTCGATCGGCAGGCGCGGGCCCTTGGCCAGCGTCGCGTACAGGATCAGCGCGTTGGGCTTGGCCAGCAGCAGGCCGGTCGGGTTGCCCAGCGAATCGCGCACGATCTGGCCACCGGGCGGATCCGGCGTTTCTTTGGTGTAGCCGCAGGCCCGCAGCGCGGCGCGGTTCAGCAGCGCCCGGTCGTACAGGTGCAGCAGGAACACCGGCGTGTCCGGCGCGATGTCGTTGAGCTCCTGCAGGGTGGGCAGGCGCTTCTCGGTGAACTGCGTTGCGGTGAAGCCACCGACCACGCGCACCCACTGCGGTGCCGGGGTACGGTCGACCTGCGCCTTCAGCATGGCCATCGCATCGGCCAGCGAACGCAGGCCATCCCAGCGCAGTTCCAGGTTGTAGTTCAGGCCACCACGGATCAGGTGGGTGTGGCTGTCGTTGAGGCCGGGCACGATGCGGCGGCCCTGTGCGTCGATGATGGTGGCCTCATTGCCCCATTCGCGCATGATCTGTTCATCGCTGCCGACCGCGGCGATGCGGCCGTTCTGCACCGCCAGTGCCTGCGCGTGTGGCTGCTGCGGATCAAGGGTGGTGACGCGGGCGTTTCTGATGACCAGCGTGCTCATGCGACGCTCCTTCGGAAGGGTTTCGATGGCCGCGGCGGCACCGCCGGCCAGCCCCAGCGCCATCGCGGCGCCGCTGGCCAGCACGACGTTGCGTCGGCCGTGGTCGAGGGGGGAGGAACTCATGCGATGTCTCCAGGCAGGGCCAGGCCATCCAGCGCCCAGGCGCCCGGCCCGGCCAGGGCGATCGCCAACAGGGCCAGCGTCCACATCAGCGGGTATTCGGTGCCGCCGCGCATCCAGAACCAGCCCTTGGGCAGCGCCAGCAGCGCGGTGAAGGCAATGAACGCGGCCGCGGCCAGTGCGGCAATGCGAGTCTGCCAGCCCAGCAGCACGGCCAGGCCGGAGGCCACCTGCAACAGGGCCAGCAGCAGCGGCAGCGGCGCCACCGCCGGCAGGCCGAAGCCGCGCAGTTCACCGGCAAAACCGGCCAGGCCCGGGCCGCCGAACCAGCCAAACAGCTTGCCCAGCGCATGTGGCAGCAGGAAACCTCCCGCTGCCACGCGCAGGATCAGCAGGGCCATATCGAGGCCGTGCCCGTTGCCCATGCTCAGTGACCGCCTTCCTGCGCGCCGAACATGGTCTTGGCGTACTGGATGCCGATGCCGTAGCCGCCGGCGTGGTCGCGGGCAATGCCGGTGGTCAGGCCGTAGGTCTCGCCACGGGCCCAGTCGCGCTGCAGTTCCAGCAGGTACTGCACGCTGGTGATCGGGCGGGCACCGGCCTGCACCATGCGGGTGACCGCACGTTCATGCGCCTCATCGCTGACATCGCCGCAGGCATCGGTGATCACGTAGACCTCGAAGCCCTGCTCCAGCGCCGACAGGGTCGGGCCGACGATGCACACGCTGGTCCACAGGCCTGCCAGCACGAGGCGCTGCTTGCCGATGCGGTTGATTTCATCGATCACCGGCTGGTCTTCCCAGGTGTTCATCGAGGTGCGGTCGAACACGGTCTGGCCGGCGAAGATCTTCGGCAGTTCCGGGAACATCGGGCCGGAGAACGACTTCTCGGCGACGGTGGTCAGTACCACCGGCACGTTGAAGCCCTTGGCACCCTTGCTGATCAGCGAGACGTTGTTGCGCAGCGCGGAGATGTCGATGGTGTGGGTGGCAAATGCCATCTGCGACTGGAAGTCGATCAGCACCAGGGCGTGGTCGGTCGGGGAAAGCAGGCCCTTGGCAGGCGTGGCGGTAGCAGTGGTCATGGGTGGGTTCCAGTAGTGGGCGGGGCAACAGAAGAAGGGAGAACAGCGGGTATGTGCAGGGCGGCATCACCGGCCAGGTACTGGCCCGGGCTGCAGCCGGTCTCGGCACGGAAACTGCGGACGAAATGGCTCTGGTCGAAGAAGCCCAGGTGCTGGGCCAGGCGGGACATCGGCTGGTCGCCGGCCGGCAGCAGTTGCCGCGCGCGTTCGATGCGGCGACGGCGCAGGTAGCGCAGCGGGCTGGCACCGGTGCCGGTGCGGAACAGCCGCACCAGATGGAAACGGCTCACGCAGGCCACCTCGGCCAGCTCCGTCACCCGCAGCGGCTGCGACAGATGCGCATCGATGTAGCGCAGAGCGCGCTGCAGGGCGGCAGCCTGGTGTGGCGCCAACGCGGTGGCTGGGGCGACGGGCGGTGAAGCTTCGGCCATGACAGAGCACCGCGACGGGGTGCCCCATGGTGGGCCGCCAGGTGCCGATGCCCTACCCCCGTCCGTCGAGGCCACCACTCACCCGTTCGGGGGAGGCCGACGCGCCAGCAGGCGCCGTCCGAACTGCCGTGCATCCAGCGAATACGCGCCCGGGCCGAGCAGCAGCAATGCCAACGGCAGCGCCAGCAGCGGCACGGCCGCGCCCTGCAGCCACAATCCCACGCAGGCGAGCATCGCCGACAACGGGGTCAGCCACCCCAGTACCAGCAGCGCGACGCCCAGCGCGCACAGCACCACCAGGACGCCTGAATGCAGGCCCGGCGCACACAGGGAAGCGGCCAGGCACAGCCGCAGCCAGAGCAGCCCCAGGCCGGGCCCACGATCGGGAAACATCACGAACAGACGCTGCATCCTCGGCCTCCACCACTCCATTGCCGGCGTGATAGCCGATGCCGCCGCCACCGCGCCTACCCCGTTCGGGTCACCCTCGGCTGCCCCGCACCTGCCAGAATGCTGCCCATGCGTGGCCGCCCCTTCCCCTTGCTGCGTCGCCTGCCGGCGCTGCTGTCGTGCCTGCTGCTGATCGCCCTGCCCGCCTTCGCCGGGCAGCGGCCGGTCGTGGCCGACGGCATGCCCGGCTACCAGCACACCGCGTGGCGGGTCGGACAGGGTGCGCCCGGCGACATCTGGGACATCGCCCAGGACCACCAAGGCATGCTGTGGCTGGCGACGGGCTCGGGCCTGTACCGCTTCGACGGCCGCCGTTTCGAACGCCAGGCCGCGCCGTCCGGCGGCACGTTCCCCTCCACCAACATGGTCACCCTCGCAACGGATGCCGACGACAGCCTGTGGATCGGCTACTTCCAGGCCGGCATCAGCCAGCTTTCGGCCAGCCACCTGCGCAGCTTCGGCCGCGCCGAGGGCGTGCCGATCGGCGTGGTGCCACACTTCAGCCGTGATCGCGACGGTCACCTGTGGGCGGCCATCAACGGCGGCCTGCGCTGGTTCAATGGGCAGCAGTGGCGCGCATTGCCGCGCGGCAGCGGCGTACCGGATCGGCGCGTGCAGTGGCTGCTGCATGATCGCCAGGGCACTTTCTGGGTGCTGGCCGATCTGAAGATATGGCGACGGCCCGCCGGTGCCAGCACCTTCGAGGACACCGGCATCGCCGTTTCGCAGATGGCCTCGTTGGCCGAAAGCCCGCGGGGCGAAATCTGGCTGGCCGACCGCATTCGCGGCACTTCGCCGCTGGCCAACGCGCACGGCCTGCTGCCTTCCGCCGAGCGCGAGGCGCGACGCCTGCCCGAACTGGTCGCCGCGCGCCTGCAGTTCACCGCCGATGGCACGCTGTGGGCCACGATGAGCCCGCATGGCGGCGTGGCACGGGTCACCTTCGAGGGCGACCAGGCCACGCGCATGGAGCGCTTCGATACGCCGCAGGGCCTGACCGCCACGTCGGCGGTGCCGGTCCTGCTGGATCGCGAAGGCAATCTCTGGGTCGGCACCAACCTCGGCCTCAACCGCTTCCGCGCGCGCAGCGTGCAGACCCTGGCGGCCGGCCCCACCGATCCCTATCGCTCGCTGGTACGCGCCAGCGACGGTCGCGTGTATGGCTATGGCGAGGACCTCAAGCCCTACGACCTGCGCCGCACACTGCTGGGCGACAGCGCCGCGCAGCTGCAGGATGCCGCACGCCAGGCGCCGACACCGTTGTGGCAGTTCGACTGGATCAACCTGGTCCGCACCGTCGGCGGCCACGCCACGCGCATTCCACTGCCGGCTCCGTACACCGGGCAGTCCCTGCAGGCGCTGCTGTTCCACAACGACGATGACGCCTGGATGTGTGTCGGCGAGCGCGGCGTCCTGCGCTACCACCACGCGCAGTGGTACCGCCAGCCGCGGCTGCCCGAACAGGCCTGTTCGTCGATGGCGATGGCCAGCGATGGCGCCGTGCTGCTGGGCTATGCCGATGGTCGGCTGCGGCGCATGGATGACCGCGGGGTGGCGACCTTCGATACCCGCCAGGGATTGGCCGTCGGGCCGGTGACCGCCCTGCTACAGGACCAGGACATGCTGCTGGTGGCCGGCGAAGCCGGACTGGCCGCGCGCATCGGCGACGGCCACTTCAGCGAGGTGCGCACCGACATGGCGGGCGTGCTGGAAGGCATCACCGGCATGGTCGCCGACGCACACGGGCGGCTCTGGCTCAATGGCAGCCGCGGGCTGGTGCGGCTGGACCGCACTGCCCTGCGTACCGCCGTGCTCAGCCATCAACCGGTGGCGCCGCGCCTGTTCGATGCAGTCGACGGCATGCCCGGCATCGCCCTGCAGAGCGGTCCCATTCCCACCGCCGCGCTGGCCGCCGACGGCCTGCTGTGGCTGGCCACCAACCAGGGTCTGGCGTGGCTGGACACCAACGCTTCGCACACCAACACCCTGGCACCGGGCGTGCGCATCGGCGATGTGCTGTACGGCGCCACCCAGGCACCGCTGCAGGAAGGGCTGCGCCTGCCGGCCGGCACCACCCAGCTGCAGATCGATTACGTGGCGCTGTCGCTGGCCCGGCCGGAACGCAACCGCTACCGCTACCGGCTGTCCGGCGTGGACGAAGGCTGGCAGGACGCCGGCAGCAGCACGCGCGCCTACTACACCAACCTCGCCCCGGGCACGTACCGCTTCGAGGTGGAAGCGGCCAACGAGGACGGCATCTGGAGCACGGCGCCGGCCAGCCGCAGCTTCAGCATCGCCTCCACCTTCGTGCAGACAATCTGGTTCAAGCTGCTGTGCGCGGCGCTGGTGCTGGTGGCGCTGATGGTGGCCGTGCGCATCCGCAGCGGCCAGCTGGCCGCACTGTTCCGCGCGCGCCTGCAGGAACGCCATGGCGAGCGCGAGCGCATCGCCCGCGATCTGCACGACACCCTGCTGCAGGGCAGCCAGGGGCTGATCCTGCGCCTGCATGCGATCAGCCAGTCGGCGCAGACGCCGGACAACGTGCGCACCCAGCTGGAATCGGCGATGCAGCTGGCCGAACGCAACCTCGCCGAGGGCCGCGAGCGGGTGAATGCGCTGCGCGATGGTCCCTTCGCCGGCCGCGACCTGGCCACCGCGCTGGCCGACGTGCATGCCGAGTACGCCGGCCAGGGCACCAACCCGCTGCGCCTGACCGTCGAAGGCACGCCACCGCCGCTGCGGCCCGATGCCGTGGAGGAGGTGTTCCTGATCGGCCGCGAAGCGATCCGCAATGCCCTGCGCCATGCCCAGGCCAGCGCCATCGAGGTGGAACTGTCCTACGGCAGCCGCTGCTTCCTGCTGCATGTGCGCGATGACGGCGTCGGCATTGCCGACGACGATGCCGGCCATGGCCACTGGGGCCTGCAGGGCATGCGCGAACGCGCGCAGCGGCTGGGCGCGGAACTGCAGCTGTGGACCCGCCCGGGCCTGGGCACCGAAGTCGCGCTGGCGGTTCCCGCACGGCGCCTGTATCACCGCCGGCCGCCGCGTTGGCGCTGGCCCTGGAGTGCAAAGCACCATGACTGAGTCTTCTTCCCCGATCGGCGTACTGGTGGTCGACGACCATCCCCTGCTGCGCGACGGCCTGGCCGCCCTGCTCGGCGCGCAACCGGACCTGCGCCTGCTGGGCGAAGCCGCCGACGGCGAGGAAGCCATCGCGCGCTACCAGGAGCTGCAGCCGGACGTGGTGCTGATGGACCTGCAGATGCCGCGCCTGGATGGCGTGGAAGCGATCGTGCGGATCCGTGCACTGGACCCGCGCGCGCGCATCATCGTGCTGACCACCTACCGTGGCGACGTGCGTGCGGTACGTGCGCTGCAGGCTGGCGCCAGCGCCTACCTGCTGAAGGACATGCTGCGCCACGAACTGGTGGACACGATCCGCACGGTGGCCGGCGGCCGGCGTGCCGCGATTCCCCCGGCGGTGGCCGCGAGCATCGCCGCCCACGTGGTGGAAGACCGGCTGTCGCCGCGCGAGACGGAAGTGCTGCGGCACGTTGCCGGTGGCCTGTCGAACAAACGCATCGGTGAGCGGATGCAGATTTCCGAGCAGACGGTGAAGGCGCACATGAAGAGCCTGATGGACAAGCTGGGCGTGGGTGACCGCACGCATGCGGTGACGCAGGCGCTGCGGCGCGGGATCATCAGCCTGGACGACAGCGGTCACGACTGAGGGTGGGGTTTTCTGCAGGGCTTGCAGCCCTGCACCTGCAGAAGCCGAAGCAAGATCAAAAGCCTGCATCCCGTGGGATGGCGGGGC
>DOKO01000411.1:5516-5790 GCA_003510825.1 Stenotrophomonas sp. | reverse complement strand
AGGCGCAGATCGGCATCGGCCGGCGCGGCAGGGCGGTGGCGGGCAGCACGCCAATGGTCGTTCAGGCGGTTGTGCGCGATGCGGAACAGCCACGTGCTGAATGCGGCATCGGGCTGCCAACCGGCGCGCGCGCTGATCACCCGCTGCCAGACGTCCTGGAAGATCTCCTCGGCCAGAGCGGTATCGCGCAGCTGCCGCAGCAGGAAGCCGAACAGGCGCTTGCGATGGCGCGCGTACAGGCTTTCGAACGCCTGCAGGTCGCCGCCGGCCCAGG
>DOKO01000411.1:0-5350 GCA_003510825.1 Stenotrophomonas sp. | reverse complement strand
GCAGGTCGCCGCCGGCCCAGGCCAGCATCAGCGCTTCATCGGTTGGCAGGGCGGTCGCTTCCACGGCAGACAGGGTAAGGCCTGCAGGCGGTGGCGCATAGCCGGTGGCGGGGGCGGGCAGGGCGCAGTTCACGGCGATCTGTGGGTGGGGTTCCACATGAACAACGCCCGGAGGCACGAAACGGGGTTCGCGGGCTTCCATTGCCCCCCCTGTGCCGCGTTATGCTCGCGCACTCAGGGGAGGCGACGCAGTAGCGGCGCCAAGAGAACGTCATTTTGTCCACGCAAGCCGACCGTGTGTCATCGCTGTCACCTCACGAGGCCGTCTTGAGCACGGCGCTGGTGCGCGCGCTGCATGCGCTGCTGCCGGACACCGCGATCGTGCGGGTGGGCTGGAACGACCCGCAGCTGGGCCGTGGCCAGGACAGCTGGCCGCAGGGCGCCAGCGAAGCCGAGCTCGACTGGGACCAGTCAATCTGGGAGCACGCTGCCTGGGAGCACGACGGCGCACAACTGTCGCTGCGGGTGCGCGGCGGCTCGCCCTCGGAGGCCTGGTGGGGGGTGTCGCGGCAGGCGATGGAACTGGCGCTGCAGCGCGGCCGCCAGGCGGGGCAGATCCGCGCACTCGAACAGGCTGAACGTCTTCAGCAGGCGCTGTTCCAGATTGCCGATCTGGCCGGTGCCGACCTTGAAATGGGCGAGATGCTGCGCCACGTGCACGGCGTGCTCGGTTCGCTGATGTACGCGGAGAACTGCTACATCGTCGAGTACGACGATGTGCGCGACCAGATGCGCTTCCTGTATTTCGCCGACCAGGTGGATGAGTTCGTGGCCGACCCCACGATCAGCTACGACGCCGGGCAGATGCCGCGCAGCCTGACCGTGGCGCTGCTGCGCCATGGCAAGCCGCTCAGTGGCCCGTCGCGCGAGCTGCTGGCCGATGCCGAGGAAGAGCACGATCCCGAGCGCGGCCCGGAAAGCCTGGACTGGCTGGGTGTGCCGATGCTGCGCGATGGCCGCGTCTGTGGCGCCATCGTGGTGCAGAGTTACGAACAGGCCGCGCTGTATGGTGAGGCCGAGCGCGCCCTGCTGGGCTTCGTCGCCCAGCACGTGCAGACCGCGATGGACCGGCGCCAGGCGCAGGTGCGGCTGGAACAGCAGGTGGAACGGCGCACGCTGGAACTGCAGCGCGCCAACCGCAGCCTGCAGGACGAAGTGGCGGAGCGCCGCCGTGGCGAGCAGCTGCAGACCGCCCTGTACAACATCGCCGAAATGGCCATGTCGGCCGACAGCCTGGCCCAGTTCTATGGCCAGGTGCACGGAGTGGTGGGCCGGTTGCTGGATGCGCGCAATTTCTACATCGCCCTGGTCAACGCACGCGGCGACGGCCTGGATTTCGTCTATTCGGTGGACGAGCACAACAGCTCGCGCGCACCGCGTGCCTTCAGCCGCGGCCTGACCGAATACGTGGTACGCCACCGGCGCCCGCTGCTGGCCTCGCGGGCGCAGATCGACGCGCTGCTGGTTACCGGCGAAGTGCGTGAATCCGGTGCGCGCTCGCACTGCTGGCTGGGCGTGCCGCTGCTGCGCGACGACGAGGTGGTCGGCGCGATCGTGGTGCAGAGCTACACCGACCAGATCGCTTTCAGCGTGCATGACCAGCGCCTGCTGACCTTCGTGGCGCAGAACATCGGCACCGGGCTGGCCCGCCAGCGCGACCAGCAGCAGCTGCGCTCGGCGCATGCCGAGCTGGAAAAGCGCGTGGAAGAGCGCACCCGCGAGCTGGGCGAAGTGAACGACAAGCTGCTGGGGCAGATTGCCGAGCGCCTGCGCGCCGAGCAGCGCCTGACCCACCAGGCCATGCACGATGCGCTGACCGGCCTGCCCAACCGCCTGCACCTGCTGGACCGTCTGCAGGACGCGCTGGCCCTGGCCCGCCGCGAAGGTGGCCCGGTGTTCGCGATGCTGTTCCTGGACCTGGACCGCTTCAAGCTGGTCAACGACAGCATCGGCCACGCCGCCGGCGACCGCATGCTGGTGGAAGTGGCCAAGCGCATCGTGTCCATGGCAGGCGACGGCGACGTGGTTGCGCGCCTGGGCGGTGATGAATTCGCGGTGCTGCTGCAGTGCCCCCAGGGCCTGGGCCAGGCGCTGGATTTCGGCCAGCGCCTGCTGCTGGCCCTGCAGGAATCGATGTGGATCGCCGGGCGCGAGCTGTTCCCCTCCGGCAGCCTCGGCATCGCCCTGTGGAACCCGCAGTACCGCACCGGCGAAGAGCTGCTGCGCGATGCCGACGCGGCGATGTACCGGGCCAAGGCCCAGGGCCATGACCGTTGCGCGATCTTCGACGAGGACATGCGCGAGCAGGCGATGCGCAGCCTGGACCTGGAGGCGGACCTGCGGCGGGCGATCAACAACCGCGATTTCGTGCCGTTCTACCAGCCGATCGTGCGCCTGTCCGATGGCGAAGTGGTCGGCCACGAGGCGCTGCTGCGCTGGCAGCACGAGCGCCGTGGCCTGCTGCTGCCCGGCGCCTTCCTGGAACTGGGCGAGGAAAGCGGCCTGATCGAGCAGGTCGACTGGCTGATCTACGAGCAGGTCATCGCCGGCCTGGCCGACGGTGGGCGTGGCTATGTGTCGGTGAACGTGTCACCGCGGCATTTCCGCTCGGCCGATTTCAGCAAGCGCCTGTTCGGCCTGCTGGAAGCCAACGATGCCGACCCGCAGCGGTTGCGCCTGGAGATCACCGAGGTCGCGCTGCTGGACGATGGCCCGCACACGCTGCGCATTCTCAAGGGGCTGCGCGAGCGTGGCATCCAGGTGCAGCTGGATGATTTCGGCACCGGCTTCTCGGCGCTGTCCTACCTGCACCGGTTCCCGATCAGCACGCTGAAGATAGACCAGAGCTTCATCGCCGGCCTGCATGGGCCGGAAGCGCAGAGCACGCGCGCGCTGGTGGAGGGCGTACTGTCGCTGGCGCGCACGCTGGGCATCGAAACCATCGGCGAGGGCATCGAGACCGAGGCCCAGCAGCAGAGCCTGTTCGAGCTGGGCTGCGACTACGGCCAGGGCTACCTGCTGGGGCGGCCGGCACCGTGGACGCGCGCGGTGGCCTGAGCCACCGCGCAGGTCCGGCGACTCAACGCAGCGCGGCGCGGCGCTTCTCGTCGATCCACTTCGAGGCCTGGGCCGGCTCGTAGGCCTGCATCCAGGCCAGCATCTCGTCGATGTCCGAGCCGTACCACAGGTCCTGGCGCTGTTCCGGGTGCAGGAAGCGCTCTTCCACCATGCGATCGATCATGCCGATCAGCGGGGCGTAGAAGCCGTCCACGTCGAGGAAGGCGCAGGGCTTGTTGCCGATGCCGAGCTGGCGCCAGGTGAGCATCTCGAAGATCTCTTCCATGGTGCCGAAGCCGCCGGGCAGGGCGACGAAGCCGTCGGACAGATCGAACATGCGCGACTTGCGCTCATGCATCGAGCCGACGATCTCCAGTTCGGTCAGGCCGCGGTGGGCCACTTCCCAGTCGGCCAGCTGGCGCGGGATGACGCCGGTCACTTCGCCGCCGGCGGCCAGGACGGCATTGGCAACGGTGCCCATCAGGCCGACGTTGCCGCCGCCGTAGACCAGGCGCATGCCATCGCGGGCGATGCGGTCGCCCAGCGCCATGGCGCGTTCGGTGTAGACCGGCTTGCTGCCAGCGTTGGAGCCACAGTAGACGCAGAGGGACTTCATGGGGGATTCCTGTCTCTTGGTGCGGAAACGAAAACGCCCCGCCGGCAACCGGGTCAACGGTCGCGGGCGGGGTGTTGGTCGATTATGACGCGTTGGCGCGGATTACGCGGCGGCGGCCTGCTCGCGGCGCGGGCCTTCACGCAGGGCGCGGCCGACCAGGCCCACCAGCAGGTCCAGCTCGTCGCTGTCCATGCCGAAGTGCGGGGTGAAGCGCAGCGAGTTCTCGCCACCGTGGATCACGTTGATGCCGTGCTGGCGCAGCCATTCCTCGGTGGAGCCGGCGCCATAGCACTTGAACTGCGGGGCCAGCTCGCAGGAGAACAGCAGGCCGGTGCCCTGCACCTTGGTGATCAGCCCGCCCAGCTCGCTCTTCAGCTGTTCCAGCTTGCGCACGGCCTCGGCGCCGCGTTCGGCGATGTTGGCGCGCACCTGCGGGGTCAGCTGGGCCAGGGTGGCGCAGGCCACGTCCAGCGCACGCGGGTTGCTGGTCATGGTGTTGCCGTAGATACCCTTGCGGTACAGCTGCGCGGCATGCTCGGTCACCGCCAGCACCGACAGCGGGTACTGCGCGGCATTGAGCGCCTTGGAATAGGTTTCCATGTCCGGCGGGTCGAGGCCTTCGAAGCCCGGGTAATCGACCACCGACAGCACGCCGTGGGCGCGCAGGCCGGCCTGGATCGAATCGAGCAGCAGCAGGCTGCCGTGGGCGCGGGTCAGCTCGCGGGCCACCGCATAGAACGCCGGCGGCACCGAGCGGCCCGGGTCACCTTCACCCATCACCGGCTCCAGGAACACCGCTTCGATGAACCACTGGTTGCGCTCGGCATCCTCGAACACCTTGCGCAGGCCGGCCTCGTCGTACGGCGCGACGGTGATCACCGAATCCTCGCCACGGTAGCTGGCCAGGTGCTGCTGGTAGCTCTTGCGGCTGGAATCGGAATACAGCGCCGGACGATCGGTGCGGCCGTGGAAGCTGCCCTTGATGACCACGCGCTTGATGGCGGCACCGGCATGGCGCGCGCCCGGGTCGGTCTGCAGCTTGGCGTTGACGTCGGCGATGCGCGCGGCCAGGCCGACCGCTTCCGAACCGGAGTTCAGGCACATGAAGCGGGCGAACGGGCAGCCGCCACGACGGTGGCCAATCTCGGCGCGCAAGGCGGTGATGAAGCGCTGCTGCGACAGGCTCGGGGTCATGATGTTGGCCATCACCTGCGGGCGAGACATCGCTTCGAGCACCGCATCAGGGGTGTGGCCGAAGCCGAGCATGCCGTAGCCGCCTGCGTCGTACAGCACCGCACCCTTCAGGGTGACGACCCAGGGGCCGCGCGCGGCCAGCGCCACGTACGGGGTCACCGCGTCATCTGCATAGAAATTGACGAAACCGTCCTGCATCGCATCGATCTGCGCCTGCTCGTCCTGCGCCAGCAGCGGCCCCAGTTCCTGCTGCACGCGCGCGAACTCGGCGGCGGCGGCGTCCACGGCGGCAACCAGCTGGGGGTGGCGCGCGGACAGTGCGGACAGGGTGGCGTCGTCCAGGCCGGTGGTGAGGCGGTTGCCGGGCTGGGCGCGGAGGGGGGCGAGGCGTTCGATGAAGCTCATTGCAGATCTCCTGAAACG
>DOKO01000409.1:1781-10946 GCA_003510825.1 Stenotrophomonas sp. | reverse complement strand
TTGACGTTGACGTTGCCCTGGCTCGCAGCAGGTGCAGGGCTGCAAGCCCTGCAAAGAGAAAACCCCCTCTTTTGCTGCGGCGCAGAATGCATGGATGGGCGCTCCCTGCTTTACTTCAATCGATCTAAATCCGCCGGGGTGCGGATTTGTACCGATGGAAACGAGGCGTTCGGCCACCGCGGCCGACGCTTCGCTGCCGCCCTGCCGCCAAGGAGTCCTGTCCGTGACCAGGTTGTCCCGCCGTCTGTCCGCCCGCCGCTCGCCGGCCCTGTCCCACCGCCCGCTGGCCCGCGTCGCCTGCCTGCTGGCACTGGCCGTCACGCCCTGGCTGCAGGCCGCACCGGCCGCGCTGGAGCGCGAGGTCAATACCTTCATCGGCAGCAAGGATGACGGCAACACCTTCCCGGGTGCCTCGGCACCGTTCGGCCTCATCCAGGTCAGCCCGATCGGCAGCCACTACTCGGGCTGGCGCTACGACGACGACAAGATCCGCGGCTTCGGCCATTCGTTCCTGTCCGGCGCCGGCTGCTGGGAGCAGGGCGGCCAGGTTTCGATCCTGCCGGTGACCGGCAGCATCGGCCCAGGCGGCGATTTCGATACCGGCAACCCCAAGCAGTTCGACCACAAGGCGTACGCCTCCAGCTACACGCATGACGGCGAGGTCGGCCAGGCCGGCTATTACAAGGTGCGCCTGACCAGCTACGGCGGCATCGACGCCGAAGCCACCGCGCGCACGCGTGCCGCGGCCGAGCGCTATACCTTCAGCCAGCGCAGTGGCGATGGCCACGTCATGATCAACGTCGGCCAGGCCAACGAGCGCCATTCGGTCATCGGCAGCGTGGTCGACGTGGTCGGCGACCGCGCGGTGGAAGGCAAGCTGGTCACCAAGAGCTTCTGCGGCGGCCACCAGTACACCACCTGGTTCCGCGTCGAGTTCGACCGTCCGTTCAAGGCGCATGGCACCTGGGGCGAGACCGGTGGCCTGCCCAACGCGCGGCACAGCATGGAAGGCGAGCAGAAGCCGAACGGCGCCTGGCTGACCTTCGATCTGGCCAAGGGCCAGTCGGTCACCGCGGTCAGCGCGATCTCGCACGTGGATGCCGAAGGTGCGCGCAACAACCTGCGCGCCGAGGGCATGCAGGGTGGATCGCTGATCGGTTTCGACAGGATGCGTTCGCTGTCCCAGCAGGCCTGGCGCGAGCAGCTCGCGCGGGTGCGCGTGCAGGGTGGCAGCGGCGATGACCGCACCGTCTTCTACAGCGCGATGTACCACGCGCTGCTGCAGCCGCTCACCGGCAGTGATGCCGACGGCCGCTACCGCGGCTACGACGATGGCATCCACCGCGCCGATGGCTGGACCTATTACGAGTACTTCTCGCTGTGGGATACCTACCGCGCGCAGAACCAGTGGCTGGCGCTGACCCGCCCGGACGTGGCCCGCGACATCGGCCGCACCCTGCTGGCCATCGATGAGCAGGGCGGTTGGCTGCCGCGCTGGGGTTATGCCAACTTCGAGACCAACATCATGACCGGCGATCCGGTCACGCCCTTCATGGTCGACCTGTGGCGCTTCGGCGCGCTCAAGGGCCGTGAATCGCAGGCCTGGGATGCGCTGCGCCGCAATGCCTTCGGTACGCCGCCGCTGAACTCGCGCATGGCCGGCCGCTCGGGCAACCCGACCTACCTGGACAAGGGTTACGTGGCCTACGACCGCGCCTTCCCCTCCAAGGGCATGGACGTCGACCCGCATCACGGTGGTTCGGCCACGCTGGAATATGCGGTGGCCGACTGCGCGCTTTCGCAGATGGCCGATGGCCTGGGCCACGCCCAGGATGCGGCGACGCTGCGCGAACGCGGCCGCAACTGGCACAAGGTGTGGGACCCGCAGGTGCGTGACGCCGAGACCGGCTTCACCGGCTTCCCGCGCCCGCGCACCGAGGATGGCCAGTGGTACACCCCGGCCGACGGCCATTACAGCCCGCGTTCGCAGCATGGTTTCCATGAAGGCACCGCGTGGCAGTACCAGTGGCTGGCGCAGCAGGACGTACCGGGCCTGGTGGAAGCGATGGATGGCCGTGAGCAGGCTGGGCGCCGCCTCGATGCCTTCTTCGCGATGGACGCGCTGGAAGCCGATCCGCTCAATGCCGCCCGCAAGGAGTGGGTGGTGGGGCCGTACAGCTACTACAACCAGTTCCGCTACAACCCGAACAACGAGCCGGACCTGCATTCGCCCTGGCTGTACACCCTGATCGGCCAGCCGTGGAAGACCGCCAACGTGCTGCGCGCCGCGCAGCAGCTGTTCACCAACGCGCCCAACGGCGTGACCGGTAACGACGACCTGGGCACGATGTCGGCCTGGTACCTGTTCAGCGCCATCGGCATGTACCCGGCGGTGCCGGGCAGCGGCGAGTTCCTGCTGCACACCCCGCGCTTTGCCAAGGTGGAAGTGGACATGGGCAATGGCCGCACCCTGCGCATCGACGCGCCGGGCGCCGATGGCCGCCGCCTGCAGTACGTGCAGGGCGTGCGGGTCGATGGCCAGGCGCACGCGCCGGTGTGGCTTGACTGGAGCCGGCTGCAGCAGGGCCCGCGCCTGCGTTTTGCCCTGGATGGCAAGGCGCCGACCCAGGGCTGGGGCACCGCCGTGGCCGATCTGCCGGTCTCCTGGTGCGCTGCACCAGGCAGCCAGCTGCGATGATGTGTGCTGTGCCGTTCGAGGCAACCCAGCGAACGGCACGGCACGATGTGGTCACGATCCATTAGGCTTGAGGCTCCAGCGGAGTCCGGGAAGACGATGAACGACAACGGCGGCAGTTCCAGCAAGCGTTCCGGCAAGGCAGTGACGGTGACCGACATCGCCCGTGCCATCGGCGTTTCGCGCGCGACCGTGTCGCTGGTGCTGCGCGGCAGCCCGCTGGTCAACGTCGATACCCGGGCCAAGGTCGAGGCCGAACTGCGCCGCCAGCGTTATGTCTACAACCGTGCGGCGGCCAACCTGCGCCGTCGCACCTCGTCGAGCATCGCGCTGGTCATCAACGATCTGTCCAACCCGTTCTTCGCCGAATTCGCCTCCGGCGTGGACGAGGCCCTGGGCGGACGCGGCTACGTGACCCTGCTGGGCAGCACCGGCGAATCGCCCGAGCGCCAGCAGGCGGTGCTGTCCACGCTGATGGAGCACACCCCGGCCGGCCTGATTCTGTCGCCGGCCGAAGGAAGCGACGCCACCCGGGTGCGCCAGGCGCTGGGCGCCAACGCCAACGTGCTGCTGTTCAACCGTGAGCTTGACGGCGCCGACTGGGACTTCCTGACCCTGGACAACCAGCACGGTGCCTACCTGGCCACCCGCCATCTGATCGAACGCGGTCATCGCCAGATCGCCTTCTTCGGTGGCCATGCCGATTCCAGCTCGTGCCACCAGCGCCGCGCCGGTTTCCAGCAGGCGTTGGCCGAGGCCGGGCTGACGCTGCCGCCGGGCTGGATGATCGAATCGGCGCCGAACCGCCTGGAGGCAGCCGCGCGCACCGACGAGCTGTTCGTCGATGGCCATCGGCCGAGCGCGGCGGTCTGCTACAACGACACCGTTGCGCTGGGCCTGATGCTGGGCCTGAACTCGCGCGGCATCCGCCCCGGCGGCGATTTCGCGGTTACCGGGTTCGATGATATTTCCGAAGCGTCGGTGGCGGTGCCGCCGCTGACCACCCTGACCGCCGACCCGCGCGAGCGTGGCCGGCAGGCCGCCGCACTGCTGCTGCAGCGCCTGGATGACCCGGATGCGCCACCGCAGCGCACGGTCGCCCCGGTGCAGCTGCGCATCCGCGAAAGCAGCGCCGCGCGCCCGAACTGATCCTTTTCAACGCACACTCCTTCCACGCAACAACGACCTTCCGCGCATCGAGGCGCGAACCGCATGCCGATCTCCGCAACGCCCCGCCCATCGGGTTCCCCCGGCAACGCACCGGCCGTCACCAACGGCAAGGCACTTGCCGTGGTCACCACCATCTTCTTCATGTGGGGCTTCCTGACCTGCCTCAATGACATCCTGATCCCGCACCTGAAGGCGGTGTTCGAACTGAACTACGCCAAGGCGATGCTGGTGCAGTTCACCTTCTTCGGCACCTACTTCCTGATGTCGCTGCCGGCGGGCCGCCTGGTCGCCGCGCTGGGTTACAAGAAGGGCATCGTTGCCGGTCTGGTCATCGCCGGCATCGGCGCGCTGGGCTTCTGGCCGGCGGCCGAGCTGCGCGTGTATGGCGCCTTCCTCGGCGCGCTGTTCGTGCTGGCCACCGGCATCACTGTGCTGCAGGTCGCCGCCAACCCTTACGTGGCGCTGCTGGGCCCGGAACAGACCAGTTCCAGCCGCCTGACCCTGGCGCAGGCGCTGAACTCGCTGGGCACGGCCATCGCGCCGATCTTCGGCGGCATGCTGATCCTGTCCAACACGGTCAAGAGCGCTGATGAGCTGAACGCGCTGCCGGCCGCCGAGCAGCTGGCCTACCGCGCCGCCGAGGCGCAGGCCGTGCAGGGTCCGTACGTGGGCCTGGCGGTAGCGCTGGTGCTGCTGGCGCTGTTCGTGTTCCTGTTCCGCCTGCCGGCGCTGAGCGATGCGACCGAACAGGCCGACCAGGGCCATCACCACAGCTACTTCGACGCACTGCGCAAGCGCCACCTGCTGCTGGGCGTGCTGGGCATCTTCTTCTACGTCGGCGCGGAAGTGTCGATCGGCAGCTTCCTGGTCAACTACCTGTCGATGCCGAGCATCGGCGGCTTCAGCGAACAGCAGGCCACGCACTACGTGTCGGCTTACTGGACGATGGCGATGATCGGTCGTTTCGCCGGTTCGGCCCTGCTGGCGCGCTTCTCGCCCAGCCGCCTGCTGGCGATCTTCGCACTGGTCAACGTGGCCCTGCTGGCCACCACGATGATGACCTCCGGCAGCGTCGCGCTGTACTCGGTGGTGGCGATCGGCCTGTTCAACTCGATCATGTTCCCGACCATCTTCGCGCTCAGCATCGAGCGCCTGGGCCCGCTGACCAACAAGGGTTCCAGCCTGCTGATCATGGCCATCGTCGGTGGCGCCGTGGTGCCGTACCTGCAGGGCGTGCTGGCGGACCACATCGGCGTGCAGGCCAGCTTCATCCTGCCGCTGCTGTGCTACGGCTACATCATCTTCTACGGTCTGGTCGGCGCACGTACGCCGGCTTCCGCAACGCAGGGAGGCTGAGTCGGAAATGGGTGCCATTGTCTGCTTCGGCGAAATTTTGATCGATCTACTAGCGCAGCCGCCGGCCTCGGCCGACACCCCGCGCGCGTTCCTGCAGTACGCCGGCGGTGCGCCGGCCAACGTCGCCGTGGCCGCTGCGCGGCTGGGGGCGAAGACCCAGTTCGTCGGCATGCTCGGCCGCGACATGTTCGGTGACTTCCTGGCCGAGAGCCTGGTCGAGCACGGCGTCGGCACCGACTACATCGTGCGTACCGACGCGGCCAAGACCGCGCTGGCCTTCGTCGCGCTGGATGCCGCGGGCGAGCGCAGCTTCAGCTTCTACCGCCCGCCGGCGGCCGACCTGCTGTTCCGTGACAGCGATTTCCAGGCGGCCTGCCTGGACAACGCACAGTGCTTCCACGTCTGCTCCAACAGCCTGACCGAACCGGCCATCGCCGAGGCGACCTTCGCCGGCATGGACCGCGCCCGCGCCGCCGGTGCGGTGGTCAGCCTGGACCTCAACCTGCGCCCGGCGCTGTGGCCGGCAGACGTCGATCCGACGCCGTGGCTTTGGCAGGCGCTGGAACGCGCCGACCTGGTCAAGCTGTCGCGCGAGGAACTGGATTACCTGGCCGCGCCGCACGGCGCCGAGGGCGATCAAGTGGTCCTGAAGCGGCTGCTGGCCGCGCAGGCGCGCTGGGTCATCGTCACCGATGGTGCCGCCACGCTGCACTGGTACACCCGTGAGCAGCAGGGCCAGGTCACCAGCTTCAACGTGGCCACGGTCGACACCACGGCGGCCGGCGATGCCTTCGTCGGTGGCGTGCTGGTCGGCCTGCTGGAGCGCGGTGGCGCAGGCGCAGGCTTCGCTGCGTTCTGCCAGGACCCGCAGGCCATCGCCGCCACGCTGCGCTTTGGCGCCGCGGTGGGCGCGCTGGCCGTTACCCGCAAGGGCGCGTTCGCCGCGATGCCCTCGCTCGCTGAAGTGCAGCAGCTGCTGCAGGCACAGGACCTTTCCGCATGAGCACCTCGCCTGATTTCCGTTCGCCCGCCTTCCTTCGTGCGCACATCGCCGACACCATGGCGTTCTACCACCCGCGCTGCATCGATCCCAACGGCGGCTTCTTCCACTACTTCCGTGATGACGGCAGCATCTACGATGCCGGCCACCGCCACCTGGTGAGCAGCACGCGCTTCGTCTTCAACTACGCAATGGCCTACCGCGAATTCGGCAATGCCGAATACCGCGAGGCGGTCGAGCACGGCGTGCGCTACCTGCGCGAGGTGCACCGCAACCCGGCCACCGGCGGTTACGCCTGGACCCTGCGCGATGGCAAGGTCGAGGACGACATGAACCACTGCTACGGCGTGGCCTTCGTGCTGCTGGCCTACAGCTGCGCGCTGAAGGCAGGCGTCGAGCAGGCCCGCACGTGGATGGACGAGACCTGGCAGCTGCTGGAAGCGCGCTTCTGGGAGCCGCAGCACGGCCTGTACAAGGACGAAGCCGATGGCCAGTGGAACTTCACCGGCTATCGCGGGCAGAACGCCAACATGCACATGTGCGAGGCGATGCTGGCCGCGTTCGAGGCCAGTGGCGAGCAGCGCTACGTCGAGCGCGCGCTGCAGCTGGCCGACAACATGACCCGCCGCCAGGCCGCCAAGGCCGGTGGGCTGGTCTGGGAACACTACGACGTGAACTGGGAGATCGACTGGGATTACAACCTGGACAATCCCAAGCACCTGTTCCGCCCATGGGGCTTCCAGCCGGGCCACCAGACCGAGTGGGCCAAGCTGCTGCTGATCCTGGACCGCCACGTGCAGGCCGACTGGCTGGTGCCGACCGCGCAGCATCTGTTCGATGTGGCCGTGGAGCGCAGCTGGGACGAGGCACGCGGTGGCCTGTATTACGGCTTCGCGCCGGAATCGCGCCGCCAGCCGGGCATGGACGGCGCGCCGATCGGTGGCGACAGCTTCGTCTGCGACGACGACAAGTACTTCTGGGTGCAGGCCGAAACGCTGGCCACCGCCGCGCTGATGGCCAAGCGCACCGGCGATGACCGTTACTGGCAGTGGTACGAGCGCATCTGGGCGTACTCGTGGGAGCACTTCGTCGACCACCAGTACGGCGCCTGGTTCCGCATCCTCGATGCCGACAACCGCAAGTACAGCGACGAGAAGAGCCCGGCCGGCAAGGTGGATTACCACACCATGGGCGCGTGCTACGAAGTGTTGAACGTCGTTCGTTGAGGCGCGTCCCGCCGAACGCATGACGCATGGAAATCGGTAGCGCCGGGCCATGCCCGGCGGAAAGCCCAGGAGCATCACGTGCATCGTCTTTCCCTCGTTGTCCGTCTGCTCCTGCTGCTGATCGCGGCGGTTGCGTTCCCCGCCGCCGCTGCACCACTGCAGGCGCACTGGGAATTCCGCCTGTTGCCCGGCGATGCCCAAGGCGCCAGCCATCCGGGCCTGCAGCAGTGGCGGACGGCCACGGTGCCCGGCAGCGTGCACACCGACCTGCTGGCCCACGACCTGATCCGCGATCCCTACGTGGGCGCCGCCGAAGCCGATCTGCAATGGATCGGCCTGGCCGACTGGGAGTATCGCGCGCGCTTCGATGTAGACGCGGCCACCCTGACCAAGCCCAATGCCGAACTGCGCTTCGACGGTCTGGACACCTATGCCGAGGTCTCCCTCAACGGCAGGCCGCTGCTGCGCGCGGACAATGCGCACCGCACCTGGCACGCGCGTGTCGAGGGGCAGCTGCGCGCCAAGGACAACGAATTGCTGGTCGTGTTCCGCTCGCCGATCCGCACGCTGCTGCCCGGCGTGCAGGCGATGCCGCACAAGATCGCCGGCAACTATCCCTCGCCCTATGGTGACGAGCCGAAGGACGCGATGGTCGGCAACTTCGCACGCAAGCCGGCCTACCACTTCGGTTGGGACTGGGGCCCGCGTTACGTCACCGCCGGCGTCTGGCGTGGTGTCGACCTGCAGGCCTGGGATGCGCACCGGCTGACTGACCTGGCCGTGCGCACCGATGCGCTGGATGCGCGGCAGGCGAAGCTTGCCGTGCTGCTCCAGGTGGAGCAGGGCAGTGCCGCCGGTACGGCTGTAGTGGCTGTGGACGTGCGCGACCCGGAGGGCCGCAACGTGGCCCAGCTGCAGCGCACGGTGCTGCTGAAGCCCGGCGCGAACACTGTCGAGATTCCCGTTGAACTCGCTGATCCGCGGCGCTGGTGGCCGGTTGGCCACGGCGCGCAGGACCGTTACACCGTGCAGGCACGCCTGGATGGCGGCCGTTCCGCCGAGCTGGCGCGCGAGCAGCGCATCGGCCTGCGCACCGTCGAGCTGCGCCGCGAGGAGGATGGCAAGGGCGGGCAGGGCTTCGCCTTCGTCATCAACGGCGTGGAGGTCTTCGCCAAGGGCGCGAACGTGATTCCGTTCGATGCCTTCCCGGCACGTGTCGATCCCGCGCGCCTGCGCCAGGTGCTGACTGCCGCGCGCGACGCCAACATGAACATGCTGCGCAACTGGGGCGGCGGCTACTACGAGGACGATGCGTTCTTCGACATCGCCGACGAGCTGGGCCTGCTGGTCTGGCAGGACTTCATGTTCGGTGGCGGCATGCAGCCGGGCTACGACCCCGCGTTCCGCGCCAGCGTGGTGGCCGAGGCACGGGACAACGTGCGCCGGCTGCGCCACCACCCCAGCATCGTGCTTTGGTGTGGCAACAACGAAGAAGAGACCGCCTGGAAGGACTGGGGCCACGGCCGCGACCTGAAGGCCGCCGATCCGGCGTTCGCCGCCCGCGTCTGGCAGGGCTATGTCGATCTGTTCGGCAAGGACCTGCGCCAGGTGGTGGGCGAGGAGGGACTGGGCGTGCCGTACTGGTCCAGTTCGCCCAGCAACGATCTGGACCAGAAGGCCAACGATTCCACCCGCGGCGACAAGCACTACTGGCAGGT
>DOKO01000409.1:1374-1564 GCA_003510825.1 Stenotrophomonas sp. | reverse complement strand
CGACAAGCACTACTGGCAGGTCTGGGGCAATCCGGCGCTGCCGGTGCAGGCCTATCTGCGCGAGACTCCGCGCTTCATGTCCGAATACGGCCTGCAGGCCTGGCCGTCGTTGTCGACCGTCGACCAGATCGCCAGCCGCGACGAGCAGGGCATCGACAGTCCGGTGATCCGCGCGCACCAGAAGTTCATG
>DOKO01000409.1:894-1084 GCA_003510825.1 Stenotrophomonas sp. | reverse complement strand
CGCGCACCAGAAGTTCATGGCGGGCGAGGGCAACAGCCGCCTGCTGCATTACATCGCACTGGGCTACGGCACGCCGAAGGATTTCGAGGATTTCGTCTACCTCAGCCAGGTGATGCAGGCCGATGGCATCGCGCTGGCGGCGCTGCATCATCGCGCCTCGCGGCCGTATACGATGGGTTCGCTGTACTGC
>DOKO01000409.1:0-678 GCA_003510825.1 Stenotrophomonas sp. | reverse complement strand
GTACTGGCAGCTCAACGATGTATGGCCGGGTGCCTCATGGTCCAGCGTCGATTACTTCGGGCGCTGGAAGGCGCTGCACTTCGCTGCACGGCGCTTCTTCGCGCCGGTGACCCTGGCGGCGCTGCGCGATGAGGGCCGCACGCGGGTGCGCCTGATCAACGACGGTAGCGCCGCAGACGCGCGCTGGCGGCTGCGGGTGATGGACGTGGAGGGCAAGGTGCTGCGCCGGCGCGAGGTGCCGGTGACCCTCACTGCTGCCGGCGTCACCGCGGTCGGCGACTTCGCCGATGCCGAACTTCTGGCGGGCGCCGACCCGAAGCGCACCGTGGCGGTGTTCGAGCTGCTGCAGGATGGCAAGGTGAGTGCACGCCAGGTGGTCGGGTTCGTCGAAGCCAAGGACCAGATGCTGCCGCGCCAGGCCTTGAAGGCGGTGCTGGCCATCGACGGCGAGCACTACCGGCTGCGACTGCAGAGCGCGGCCTACGTGCGTTCGGCATGGATCGACTTCGGGGCGCTGGACGTGCAGGTGGAAGACAACCTGCTGGACCTGCTGCCGGGCGAGACCCGCGACATCGCCGTGCGCGGCCCGGTGGACCTGGCGACGCTGCGCGAAGCCCTGAAGGTAAAGACCCTCAACGACCGTTGAGGGGGGGGCATCGCCCTGGTAGGTGCCAACCT